>DASZYH010000219.1:0-9573 GCA_035545515.1 Opitutaceae bacterium | reverse complement strand
GTCACGTTTGGATGCGCAGGACCGGCGGCTTCGCAGTCGAAAGGAACGGGCGCGCTGGATTTGGGCGTTAGCCTGCATCGCGGCGCTCATAGGTTGCGTCGTGTGCCCATGGCTGGCCCTGTCCGCCTACCACCACGGTAGCCGAGGTTTCTATGCGCTGGTGTTTCTGTCCGTCTCGTGCCTGGTGGTGGCGGTGATCTCCTACACGGCGTGTCGATACCACACGGCGATCGATTGATCCTCCGGCTGCATATGACTATGCCTCGCGGTGTTCTGGGAAAGGTCCGAACGATCTCATGAGAGACGAAATTGCCGGCGTGGCGGACGCTCAGGTGGACGGCTCTGGCGCGCTGAACGGTGGAGCGTGGGTTGTGCCGAAGTGACCGTGACGCCGGTAACCTGGCGGTGAAAAGCGGGTCCGTGGGTGGAAACGTCATGCGTCGGTTCGAAGGCATCTCGGTTTTGTTTGTCGCGGGTTTCGGCCCGGTCGTTCGCGGGGCGGCGGCGAGTCGGAAGCTCTACCGCGATGTGCTCGGGATACGCTTCACGGCGGAGACGGGCGGTTACCTCCACACCGAGGCGCTCGACGGCGCGAAGACCTTCGCCCTCTGGCCGCTCGCGCAGGCCGCCCTGTCCTGCTTTGGCCGTCGCACCTGGCCGAAGAACGTGCCGGTTCCGCAGGCGTGGCTGGAATTCGACGTGGAAGACGTGGAACAGGCGACGGCGACACTGGAGTCCCGCGGTTACCGGCTCCTGGTGAAGAACCGAAAGGAGCCGTGGGGCCAAACCGTCAGCCGGTTTCTCTCGCCGGAAGGACTGCTGGTCGGGCTGACGCGTACTCCGGCCCTGAGAAGGGATTAACCCGAAGAGGGCGCTACGAAGAGGGCGGTATCGACCCGGACGACTGCTTCTCTTCCTGTAGCGGCGAGCGCGGGCAAGCCGACGTCTTCGGCTCACGCCCTTTCGCTCAGCGGGTCTACGCCGCCCCACCATCAGAACGTTCCACAGGAGGACACGGAGATCACGGAGGGCGCATTGCGAAGACTGCTGGGTATGTCCGCTCGCTGCTTCAGGACTGATCGGACAACGCGACCGTGTCAGGCGCGGCTGCTTTGGTTAAACCGTTTCACAAATTCGATCCGGTCCACAGTCGGATCGTGCGGCCAGGGACTCCGCGCGACCACGGCGAAACCGCACGAGATGTACAGATGGCGTGCGGCTTCGAAGAATGGCAGTGAGAGCGTGGTCGCGTGAATCTCCGCGACGCGAAGGCGGTCGATCCTCCGCAGCAACTCGTGAAACTGCATCCGGCCGATTCCCTGTTGGCGGAAGGCGGCTGTCACGCAATGGTGTCCAATCAGCGCCGTTTCGGGCGCGCGCCGCGGGTCGAACGAGGCGAACCCGACCAGCGCTTCATCGGACCACGTGAGGAATACGCACCGTCCAACCTGGGAATTTATGTACGCCTCTCGGTCAAACTGCTCCCAACCGTCGGCCTCTTGATGCCAGATCGAAACTCCGGAGCCCAGAAGCGGCGCGTAGGATTGCCGCAGCAGGATCGCCAGGCTGCCTGGGGCGGCGCGATCGATAGGGGTAAAATTTAGCATGGGTTGAACGCGGAGCGGTCCGACTGCCGCGCCGCGTGATTTATCCCGTGAGTTCGGCGAGAAGCTGCTGGATCCGGGGCAGCCATTGCTCCGCCGTGCGGCCGGTCGCAGATTCAGCGAAAGCTTGGGCGTGGTAGCCTTCGCTCGTGATGCGGGCGAGCAAGGGGACGAGAACCCGATCGAGCTCGATGGCCTGCAAGTCGGCGGAGTAGCTGGCGAAATCCGGCAAATTCACGAGATCGTGAAACCGGCGGATGAGGGTGAAGAGCACGGCCCACGGAGCCCACTGCGGGAACGCGGATTTTTCCTCCGGAGACCAGGTGAGCAGAAAACGCCACTGGTCATGCGGGGCGACGAAATGTTTTTCGCGGCCTTCGCGCGTGGCGAAGACATGACCGGACAGCTCGAGCTCGTTGAGGATGTTTTGGACCGAGCCCCGGAAGTAGGCGGTCTCGCGCGCAATCCTGGCGGGATGGCCGGACGAGTGCGTGAGGAGCCACGCCAAAACCTCTGCGCGCGCCTGCCGACCGAAAAGGGCGCGGAGCTTCAGGAGGAACGACGCGGGCTGGTTGGGTCGGGGCGGGCGGCTGAGATTACGCCGCTCAACTGGCGGCCGCAGCCAGCCCCACTGCTGGAAAATTTCATCGGTCCGATGCGGCGGCGGTAGGTGCGGGAAAAGCAGTTGCGGCGCCTCCGGCGCCGCGGGTCCCTTGGCGAGCGCCTTCCATTTGGCGTGCGACGAGTCCTTGGTCAGATGCGCGGCCAAGGCGCCTAACACGGATCTGTCCCCCAGTTCGTGTTCGCGCTGGAGCCGGATCAGACGGAGGACGTTGATCCAGCTCCCGTTTTGCTGGAGCCAGTCCGCCATTTCATCGAAGAGCCGGGCGTCATAGCGCGCGAAGACGGTCGACATCAAAACGAGCGCCTCGGGATCGACGACGGCGTTGCCGCCCGTCGCGACGTGAGCGGACACGCCCAGGGAGGCCCATTGTTTCCAGAGCAGGGTGACGACCGCTCCACGCAAGTCCTGACTAGAGTTGAGCAGCGAGGTTTTCATGGCCGAGCTCCTTGAGCATTTCCGCGAGCAGCATCCGGAAGCCTTCGGAAGGATCCTGGGTCCGGGTCCAGCGGGCGGCGTCGAGCAATTCGTCGGCGGTCGGAGTCAGTTCGAGCAGGTCCTGCGCGTGTCGACCGCCGCCGCGATCAACCGCCGCATGAAGCTTCAGAAAAACCTGGTCCCGCCGGCTGATGTAACTGATGGCGAGGCGCGGGCCGTAATGGCGGAGCGTGAGACGCTCCTGGAGGCCGGGCGGAAATCCGCAAATGAACAGGGTGTCGTCGGCGACCTGATCGTTGAGCCAATCGGCGGGGAGATCGAGCTGCCGGGCAACGTCGTTCGCCGCGGTCAGCAACCCCTCGGGCAGCGGTCGCGGCGTGACCAAACCGCTCGCATCAATTCGGGCGAGAATATCGACATCCTTCGTGGTGGTGCGACTGACCAACCCCAAGGCGAGCAGGGAAGAACCGCCGCACACGACGAAATGTTGCGGCGGTTGATTCCGGACTACGAGGAGCTCTCCCAGAAGGCCGAGCGCCCGGTCCAGCATATCTGCACTGATCTTCTGCATTCGGTCTATTTAAAATGATCGATATGATCATTTCAAGTATGAAAAAGCTATTAAGAAGGCTGTAGTGATCGTTCTGAAAAGAGCATTACTCGAGCTGGGGTCGTCACAAGGAGTTGAGGGCGAAGCAATCGAGTAGTGCTGCTTAAAAAGCTAGAGGTTAATTGGATACAATCTGAACCCCGCAGGCAGGCCTACGCGGTCGCATGGGCCGACGTGAGGCCGGATGGCGACGCGAACAGCATGGCTGGATTGCGATCATCGTAGCTCCGTGCAAACCCGTGGCGCAGCCGCAGAGGCGTCGCGCGTGGCGCCAGAAAGCACCTTCTTTCCGCGACTCCGTGCGCGCTCACTTGGGCTGTAGGTGCCACAAGAACCACGCAAGCAGCGCGACGCCGGTGAGTGCGAGGGCGAAGATCAGCCAGCCGTACCATGGCGTCGTGATTTTCGGCTCGCGCGCGAGCGCCGCCGCATATGCGGCCGGGTCCTTCCGATTCAACTCGGCGATATCCAGCAGCACCGCAACCAACGGCTGGAATGGCTGCACGTCGTCGGTAATCGTCACCCTGCCGGCAGTGGTTCGAAGCGATAAGCTGGTTCCGTCCCGGCTCGTCCAAACCCGCCCCCCGAGGATTTCCGTGAACGGCAGCGTGCAAGCGGGAGGGCGTGAATTGCCCGCAAAGCGGGTGAGAAAGACAAAACCTCGAAACACGACGACGCGCTGGGGAAAATCGACTTCCACCTCACGCTCGTGAAAGGGCAGGAAATGGAGTCCGCGCTTCGTGGCGGACGCGACGAGGTGCGAGCCGAGTTGGCGGACATCTCGAATGGCTGTGCCCGCCTCGGTATCCGCCGGCCGATTCGCGGCGTTGCGCCGTTTCCAGAACTGCTGGGTGCGAACCGCGGAGAGGATCGTCCATCCGAAGAGCAGCCCGGCGCCCACCATCATGATTTGCAGGCGGAACACCTCATTGTCGTCGTGCCGATTCGTCCGATTGAGCCACTCGTCTATGGCCTTGACGTTGGCGGCGTAAGAGCCCGGACGGAGCGACGGTTCGACCTGCGTGCGATAGAACGCGACATCGTCATGCCGATTCTTCAGGTCGACGACGTAGGCACCGATCCAAAGCGCTCCCAGAATGATGAAGCAGACGAAGACGATCCGATTGATAGCGCGCATGAAGGCGAGGCGGTGGGGTGGCCGTTCAGACGCGATCACCGCGTCACATCGCGAGGTGCTGCGGGAATTTCTGGGTCGTGGGTTCGAGGTGATCCCAGGGTTGCGCGTCGGCGGTCCAGATTTCGATCGTGGGTTTGAACAGGCTCGGATCGTCCAGGCTGGACGCGACGACGCCGATGATGCCGCGCTCCGGATTTTCGGCTCCGGTCAGCCGCGAACCACATTGCGCACAAAATCCCCGCAGGTTCGGCCCGCGAACGCCTTCGGTCGTATGATGCTGGACCGCGCCGCGCGTGATGCGAAAGGCCGGATAGGGAAACACGACGGCGGGGACGTACGGCCCGCCCGTGACCCGCTGGCAATCCCGACAATGACATTTCAGCATAACCAGCGGCGCCGCCGTCGCCTCATAGCGCACCGCCCCGCAACTGCACCCGCCGGTGATTATAATGCTCATCATGGCACGATGAGGCGTCCCCCGGAGCGCGACAACGGTGCAGTCCGTCAGCAACGCAGGAGCCCGACGTATACACTCAGCGCACGAGTTCGTCGGTTCTGATTCCGCTCCTTTTTCTCCGCGCACTCCGCGGCTCCGCGTGAGTTTCTTGTCACGTATTACGTGACAAGCCAGGTGCGATGCCGGGGATCGGCGCGGTGGCACTTTTGACGCCGTTCGCTCCCGTGTTTCGCGTTTGTGTCTTGGGTCGGTGTCGGCGAAGGTGCGCCATGCGCTTGGATGTTCTTCGTCGGTTTGCGCTGTCACTGCCGCACACGCGCGCCTCGGAGCAGTGGGGTGGGATCGCCTTCAAGGTGGAGGAGAAGGTGTTTTGCCACGTCGTGCTCGATGCGATGACGATCGAGTCCGTCGTCTTTAAGTGCACGCTGTCGGAGTTCGACGAGCTGACTGACATCGATGGCATCGCCCAGGCGCCGTACTTCGCCAAGCGTCACTGGGTCAGCGTCACGGACCTGTCGGTGCTTCCGGCGGCGGAGCTCCAGCGCCGGATCCGGCGCAGCTTCGATCTGGTGGTCGATAACCTGCCGAAGAAGACACAAGCCGCGATCCGCGGCTGATCTTTCCGGTGCACGGAATGCTGTGGGGGCGGTCTCGGGACCGGATCAGCGTCAGTCGGAGATCGGCGCCACCCCGCGAGCGGCGGTGGAGTCAGGCGGGATCAGCAACCCCGCCCTACATCGATCGATCCAGATGGTAACCCGACGAGAGCGGCGGCGGGGTTCGGCGACCCCGCCCTGCTATGATCGAGTGAGCAGGTAGCGCGACGAAGGCGTCGCGACGCCAACAAGCTTCCGTGGCGCGCAAGACTTCGCGGCATTTGACTCGCGGGGGTTGAGCGGCACGGTGCGCGGATGCAAGCGACCTTGGCTCCGCGGAAATTGGGTGCGTCGGGTCCGGCGGTGTTTCCGCTCGCCCTCGGCTGCATGGGGATGTCGGGCATGTACGGTGCCGCCGACGAGGCGGAGAGCGTCGCGACGATCCAGGCGGCAATCGACGCGGGCGTCACGCTGCTCGACACGGGTGACTTCTACGGGATGGGGCACAATGAAATGCTGATCGGCCGGGCTATCGCGGGCCGGCGTGACCGGGTGTTGCTGTCAGTCAAGTTCGGCGCGCAACGCGGCCCGAATGGCGCCTGGCTCGGCTACGATGCCCGGCCGGCGGCCGTGAAAACGGCGCTCGCGTATACGCTGCGGCGGCTGGGCGTGGACCACATCGACATTTATCGGCCGGCGCGGCTCGATCCCAACGTCCCGATCGAGGAAACGATCGGCGCGATCGCCGAGATGGTGAGCGCCGGCTACGTGCGGCACATCGGGTTGTCCGAAGTCGGTCCGGACACGATCCGCCGCGCCGCGACGGTGCACCCGATCGCTGACCTGCAGATCGAATACTCGCTCGTCTCGCGTGCTCCCGAGACGACGATCTTCCCGACGTTGCGCGAGCTGGATATCGGCGTGACGGCGTACGGCGTGCTTTCGCGCGGTCTCCTGACCGGCTCGGCCCCGGTCGGGCCTAATGATATCCGGAACCGCATGCCGCGGTTCACGGGTGACAACCGCGCGCACAACCAGCAGTTCATCGACGCGCTGAATCGAATGGCGGAGGAGAAGCGCGTGAAGCCGAGCCAACTCGCGATCGCGTGGGCGCTGGCCAAGGACGCGCGCATCGTGCCCGTGATCGGCTCGCGGACCCGGGCGCAACTGACGGATGCGCTGGAGGCCACCCGGCTGACGCTGTCGGCCGGTGAGGTCGCGGCGCTGGAGTCAGCCGTTCCTGCGTCGGCGGTGGCCGGCACCCGCTACGACGCCCACCAGATGCAGGTGCTCGACAGCGAGGTTTTCGCGAATCGAGCGGCCCGGTCCCAAGGGCCGGAAAATCCGACACGCTGAAGAGTGTGTGTATTCCGCCGACGGAGTAAGTGTACTATAGACATAGTCGTGCGTTGACGATCGAGCGGTCCCTGTCACTCGTTTCCAGCTATGCCCCGCGTTGTCTTGCCCGCTGCAATATGCGTTGCGCTGATCCTCGCCTGCCAAACGTGGGCGGAGGTTCCTTCGGGTCACATTTACTCTCCGACGGATGTCACGACGCCCGTGCACGCGACGGTTCAACCCCCGCCCGCGTACCCGGCCAGCCTGCAAAAGTCCGGGGTCGCGGGCTTCGTCGTCGTCGATTTCATCGCCGGCGCCGATGGCCTGGTGCACGAGCCCAGGGCAAGCCAGTACAGCAACGCGGCGTTTGCGGCCCCGGCGGTGGAGTCGGTGCAGCACTGGAAATTCAAGCCGGCCGAGCTCGACGGCCACGCCGTGGATTGCCGGCTCTCCGCGATCGTGAACTTCACGCCGCCAAATTCGCATCCGGCCCCGCGGGTCTGGGAAAAGAAGGTGGGCGACGTGCCGGTCTATCGCGGTGATCAAGTCACCCGTCATGTCGTGCCGCTCGTGCGCACCCCGCCGAAATACCCGGCCGCTTTGCGGAAGGCGGGCGTCACTGGCGAAGCGACGGTTGATTTCATCGTCATGCCGGACGGCACCGTCGCGCAGCCAACCGTATTCGCTGCGACCGATCCCCGCTTTGGTGAGGCCGCGGTGGCGTGTGTGAAACGCTGGAAGTTCAAACCCGCGGAACGCGACGGTCACCCCGTCGCGACGCGGATGCAGGTGCCGATCATGTTTACGCTGCACCGCTGAGGCGGGCGACGCACTCGGCCGATCGCATGTAACAGAGAGCCGCCAGGATGGCGGGGTCAGTCCGATGGTTGTCTATTCGAGTAAATGGGCAAAAGGCAGGGCGAATTCTGGGACTCTGCCTTCGTTAACTACGGCGGACAGTTCCACGGGGTGGATTTCAACGTTGAGGCGACGCTGGCCCGGCCGCACTAGACTATCGGGCGGCGCTCGATGAATCCCGGGCCAAGGGTGATGCCCTTGGCCCCACTTTCAAACGACGTCGGCGAACACGGTGCGCGCGTCGGCAGGAAACGAGTCAGAATCCAAGCAGATACAGCTGGTACAGCAAATCCGTGACCGCCTGGTAGCCGTATTGACTGCCGGCGTTAAGCCAATAGGCGGAAACATTGGGAAGCTTGTAGGTGGCCAGAACCGCGGCTTCCATATCGCTGACATTGCCCAAGCTGGGCGAAAGGACGGGAATGATCTTCTCCGCGGAGTTTTGCGCGAGTGCTTCAGTGATGGCCTGATTGACGCCGTCAGAATAGATTCCGTAGTCCGAGCCATCGTACACTTGGTGACTCTGCATCTGCACCGCAAAGTCATCGGATCCACAATAAGCGGCGAGCCCGGGGATTCCGCTGTTGCTGACGCCAGGTATCCCGATCCAACTGAAGTAATAATCGTAAGTGGTGTTCTGCCCGGGATGCGAAGGATTGTTGTAAGCGAGGTTGCCCAACACGATGTCGACGCCCGTTGCCGCCATCATCTGGTAGCCATGGGTGTGAGCCAGGCTGGCGAAGTCGGCCATATAGGTCTGCGGATCCTGCTGTTCGGCCAGGGGAGTCTGGTTCCAACTTTCATTGTCGTAGATGACCATCTTGATCGAGCCGTCGATCTGGTTGTTGGATTGGGTCGGTTGGAAACCACTGTAACCCGTGATCGTGGAGCCATACGCCGGGAAGTTTTCGGCTGGGATCGGACTCCACCCCGTCGGAACGGGAGCGGTTTGGGGCGAGTTCGTGTAGATCACGGAGGTCGAGCTGTTCTTGAAAAAGTGCTCAGCGAGAAATTCTCCTGTCACGGTGCCGCTCGTCACCCCCGTTGGATAGGGCACGGCCCGGATCCCGGCGAGATACACATTGTTGATCACGAATGAAAGCGCAGGCGGGGTGACGATCCGCATGGTGCACGCGATGCGGACGTAGTTCAGATGAATCGAGGAGGTGCTATCGGAGCCGGTGTCCGCCAGTACGAACATCGTCTGGAGGTTGCTGGCCCAGGGGTAATTCGAGGCAAAGGTGAACGTGTCCGTGCACAGTTGGGAGTCGGGCGACGTCGCGGTCACCGCGTGTGACGATGCGGTGGCCAGCCAGGCCCCGGATTTGTACAGCATCAGCTGAACCGTCGCCGCGTTGGTGCCCTGTTTGGAGACGTAATAGCTGACGACCACCTGGCTGACCGTTGCGGCCGGCGCGTTGGCATAAGCGCAGGCGTAGTAGCAGGTGGCCGAGGTCGACGTTGTTTCGACAACCGTCCCGGTTACTCCGTTTCCCGTTTCATCGTGATCCATGTCGGCGAGATACGGATAGAACGTCGTACTGGTGGGTGAGCCGGCACAGTTCAGGGTCCCCGGTGTGCTGGGCGGTGATCCGGATCCAGGGGCGCTGGAAAGGTCGGACGACGGCACGTAAACAACGGGCGTCGCGGTTTGGGCGGGGACTTCGGTGGCGGCGAGGAACGCCAGGCAGACCGGCAAGAGAGCCGGAGCGAGGCGGAGTGGGGACTGTCGGCGATTCCCGGGATGGATCGGATTCATCGTTGGGGTCATTTCTGGTGGGATGATACGAACGTTGGTCGTTAATTTTGGATTTCTCCAAAGGTCGTGGCGCTAATCGCGGATCGGGCGCGGCCAACACGGCAAACAGCTGGGACCGGGCGAACCGCGGGCGAAGATTATTGGGGAGGGCGG
>DASZYH010000218.1:0-77462 GCA_035545515.1 Opitutaceae bacterium | reverse complement strand
CACATCTGATCATTTTCTGCGCCTCTTGTGGCTGTCCTGTTTGGCGTGCGTTTCAGCGCCCGCGAGCGGGCGGCCTACGGTTCGGGCGGCTTCTTTGGCTCTCCTGTTTCATGACCTGTTTCACGTCACGCCAACTCTCTGAGAACATCGTGTTCCACCGAAATGCCGTCGATGCGGGTGGAACCCGATGTCTCATCGGGTTCGTATGGCCAACGCGATGAGGACATCGTGTTCCACCTTCCGCCCCTTCGCGGGCTACGCGAGACACTGGTTTTGCCCGAGCTCTGCTTACAATAATTCTGCAACAATCCGCCATTCGGTCTGCAAGAATGCGGTTTTTGGGGCGCAATTATCCCGCAAGAATGCGGCTGCGGCGCTGCAATTATCGGCAATTTCGCGCCACCCTCAGGTTTTGGCAGTTTCGCGAAAACCGACCGAGCGCGCCCAGAGGGCATTCAGGCCTCGAACACCCCGAACAGCCGCGAACGCCCCCGAACACCTGCCTGTGCGGCGCTCGAACACCCCGAAATTATTGCAGCGAACAGCCGTGAAACGCCGCGCGGCCGTTTGAAACAGGGTGAACACCTTGAAACATCTCGGTCCCACTTACTCCGTCACTCCGGTCTTTCTCGCAGCTCACTCCCTCACTCCCTTTCCCGCACCCGCGCGCAGCAAAGCGTCGAGTTCGCGCAGGCCCTCGTGTGAGCCGATTTCGTAGAAGCGCTGCTTGATTTCGTAACCGGCGAGCTCGCCGCGGGCGACGAGCGTCTTCTGGACGTCGGCGAGATCGACGACCGCATCGCGCGGGAACCCATCGAAGGCGGCGGCGCGAAATACCCCAAGTCCGTAATCGATGTGCTGCATCTCCGGGCGTCGATGCTTCTTGTCGTAGACTTTGATCGTCCCATTCTCGAACCACACGTTGCTGGTGTCGTACTGGCCGTGGTTCCCGTAGACGGTCATCAACCCCAGCCGGCCGGACTGGATGAAATGTTCGCCCACCGCGCGATAATCGATCGGCAGATAACTGTCCCCATACAGGACGTAAAATGCGTCACCAAGCTTCGGCAAGGCGGCGATCAACGCCCCGCCCGTGCCGAGGAGTTTCGGTCCGTCGAATGCGTAATCGATCTTCACTCCCCACGCGCTTCCGTCGCCGTACTGTTCCACGATCTTCTCGCCGAGGTAGCCCACGCAGAGCACCAACCGGGTGAGTCCCGCCGCCTTCAGCAGCCGGATCTGGTGCGAAAAGAACGGTTCGCCGGCGACCTCCACCAACAGCTTGGGCACCTTTTCGGTGATCGGCCGCAGCCGAGTCGCGAGACCACCGGCGAGAATAGCAACCGGGAAGTCGAAATGCGAAACGCGAAAGGCGGAAGGGAACGACATGTCGCGGGAAATGCGAACGGTTGAAAGCAAAACGCGGAAAGCGAAAAGCGGTTGTAAAGGACCGCGTCTAACGGATTTTGGCTTTCCGGCCAATCGCCGTCAGAATGGCAGTCAGCTGACGAGATTCATCAAGAAGTTGTTCGATTTCTGCGGATCCCAGCGGCGTGCGTTTGCAGAGGAGCAGCCAATATTCTGTTTCAGCGGCTTCCTTTTCCGCGATGCCAATTTTGTGAACAAAGTCGTCCTTCGACTCCGCTCGCCCGGCCTCTCGATAGTTGGCGCCAATCGATGTCGCGGATTTTAGCAGCTGTTGCCCAACTATCCGCCCGGCTTGGCTTCCGGGAAACGCTTCAACGAAACGAATGATCCGGAGGGCGAATTCCAGCGTTCGATCCTCGAGTTCGGTTTTCATCTTTCCGCGTTTCGAGTTTCGCCTTCCGCATTTCTCTAATTTTGCGCCACGACCTTGCTGCCTTCGAAGTCGAAGCGGAAGCGAACCTCCTGGAGGCCCTTGGCCCGCATGGCGTGCCGGAGTTTCTGCTTGTCGCCGGCATAAAACATCAGGAATCCGCCGCCGCCGGCACCGATGAGCTTTCCCCCCAGCGCGCCGTTGGCCATCGCGTAGTCGTACCAGTCGTTGATGTGGGCGTTGCTCATACCCGAGCTCCGCGCCTTCTTGCGTTGCCAGTGGACATCCATGAGCCGGGCGAATTCCTCGAGATTGCCGCTCTCGAGCGCGGTGAGCGACTGGTACCCGAGTTCCTTCGTGAAGTGGAGATTCTCGAGCATCGCGCTGTCGTTCTTTTTCGAACGATCGTTCTGGTCCTTCAGGATGGCGGATGCGCTGCGGGAATAGCCGGTGAAGAAAAGCAGCAGGTTGTCCTCGAGGTTGAACAGGGTTTCCTCGGAGACGTTGCACGGTCGAAACTCGACCCGGCCGTCCTTGTGGAAGGTGAAGGCGGTGATGCCGCCGACCGCCGCGATGTACTGGTCCTGCTTGCCGATCGGTTCGCCCAGCTTGTTGATTTCGATGTCGCACGCCTGCTCGGCCAGTTCCGCGGGCGAAATCAGGTTCTTCTTGAACGTGTGCAGGGCCTTCAGCAGCGCGGTCGTGAAGCTTCCGCTCGAACCGAGGCCGGTCCCGCCGGGGATGTCAGCCATCGACGTCAGCTCGATATGGGGATCAGTGACACCGACGAGCTTGAGCGCCTCCCGGACGATCGGGTGCTCGATCGCATCGACCGATGCCACGCGCTCCAGCTTCGAATACTTGACGATGATTTCCTGCTGAAACGTCCGGTGCTTGGTGATGTAGACGTACTTGTCGATCGCCGCGGCGACGAGAAACCCGCCAAACTCGCGATAGTACGATGGCAGGTCGGTGCCGCCGCCGCCCAGTGAAACGCGAAGTGGAGAACGGGTGATGATCATGAAAGGGAAAAGGGTGGAGGGAGTGAGGGAGGAGCGGCGCCGCTGGTGTTCAATCCGCACGCGGCGGAGGGTTGCGCTGAGAATCGAGACGAGAGTGCGGCCGGAGAGCTAATTGTTTCGGTCGGCAGCCACTGGCGTGGTCCTTTGGCCGTTGGGCTACAAACCTGCCTCGGACACGGGGAATCCGCTTTCGCGGTAGATCTTTTCCACGATGTCCAGGGTTTGGATCCCTTCATCGAGGCCGGGGCTGGGCGCCCGGCCGGTCTGAATATCCGTCACGAATGCGTCGATTTCCGCGCGCCAGGACTGGTCACCCCGCGGGTATTCGAAGATCGTCGTGTCCGGCGGGCCCATTTGCGGCAGCATCTTGTAGAATGCGAGTCGCTCGATGCCATAGCTGCCGCCGAGACCGTCGATCGCGAGTTTCGCATCGCGGCCATAGATCTCGAGCGAGAACAGGTTCTTCCATTCCGTGCAGCTCGCATGGAGCCAGGCGGTTTGTCCGGCGGTGGTGCGCAACGACACGAACGCGTTGTCATCCACCTTCATGTCCCAGAAATACGTCGCGGCGTGTCCGGTCACCTGGGCAAAGTCCCCGAGAAACCAACCGGCGAGGTCGATCAAGTGGACGCCCTGGTCGATGAGTTCGCCGCCGCCCGAGCGGGCCGCGTCGGCGCGCCACTCCCGGTCGTAGCCTTTTCGGCCGCCGTGACCGTACCGGGCGCGGAGGAACATCAGGGGACCCAGTTCGCCGGCGTCGACGAGCTGCCGCGCTTTCTGCAGGGCAGGGTGAAACCGGTGGTTGTAGCCGATGCGGACGCAGGCGCCGGTGCGTTGCGCGACCTCCTTGATTCTGCGCAACTGGCCGGCGTTCAGCGCACCGGGTTTTTCCACGAGCACGTGCTTGCCCGCCTGCACGGCGGCAAGCGTGATTGGCGCGAGCGAGCCGTTGAGCGTGGCCACAATCACCGCGTCGACCTGAGGATCGCGGACGACGGCGCCATAGTCGGTTGATGCGCCGCACCCCCGCACTTGTTGGGCGGCATCGGCCGCCCGGACCGCGTCGAGGTCACAGGCGTAGCGGAGGCTGGCGCTTGGAAGGTCGGTCAGCGCCGCGATTCGCTTGCGCCCGATCAGGCCGCAGCCGATCACCGCGAATTTAAGTGTTTGCTCCGTCGAAGATGCGCTCATTCCGTGAACCAGAGTGAGCAAGCGGATGCGAACACCGCGAACGTGGCAAGTGAGGTTTTCCGGTGGCGAAGAAACGCGGATTGCCTGGGAAAGTACCGCCGTTCGCGCCGGGCGGCAGATGGGCTGGGTGGACCCGGCGGATTGTGTTCTCGATTGAGATTGCGGGCAGCGTAATCGTGCCGTTCGAGTTGCGTTTATGGCGCTGCCGATTCCGACCCGACACACCCGCTCCCGTTTCGCGCGATTCCTGGTCGTGGGCGGGACGGCCTATGCGGTGCAGTGGACAACGACCCGGATCTTTGCCGAGTGGTTTGCCGCCAATGTTGCGTTCACCCTCGGGTTCATCTGCTCGACCACGACGCATTACTCGCTCAACCGATTCTGGGCACTTCCGAGCATGCGCAACGATTCATGGCGCCAGTTGGGAGAATACCTGGCGACGGCGGCGCTGAGCTGGGTGATCAATTTCGCGCTGTTCCGACTCTGCATCGATGCCTTCGGACTGAGCGTCATGTGGGCGACCACCATTGCGGTCCCGCCGTCCACGGCCGTGGTCTTCCTTTTGCTCAATTTCCGCGTGTTTCGGTCGCATTCGCACGAAAGCGGAAAGTGAAAATGAAAGTGAGTGAGGTGGAGACCGATGTCCTCATCGGGCTGATTGGGAGGCGCCGTCATCGGAGCAACGCGATGGGGACATCTCGTTCCACCAATCGCGACCAAGGAACTTGACCGCGCTACCACTTCTTGCCGCGGTCTTCCGGGACAACCCGACGGAGCGTGTAGATGTCCTCGAGTTCGCTGGTGTGATTGCCGAGCGTTGACCAGGGATCCCAAGGTGCGCTGATGAGTCGGCCGCTGATGCCGTCGCTGGCCGGAGAGAGCAGCCACTCAATCAGCCCCAGCGCTTTGTCGAGCGACGCGCCGCCAGTCGCCTTTTGTTTTTGGGCGGCGGCATATTCGACTTCGCCGACCACCGAAGGACCCAGTGCAATCACCTCGTCGGTCAGGCGCGTGTTGATCGCGCCAGGGGCAATCGCGTTGATGTCGAGCGCTCGTCCGTGCTCCTCCTCGGCGATCGTTTCCACGAGCCGGACCACCCCGGTCTTGGCGACGCCATATCCGGAGAACCGTGGCCGCGGTTTGGTCGCGCCGCCACCGGAGAAGCAGACGACTTTGGCGCGCCGCGGAGCGCGTGAGAGCAATCCGGCGAAGGCGCGCACCGCAAAATAGGTTCCGTCAAGATTCGCCCGCACCGTTTCGCTCCAGCGCCGTGCATCGACGGAAAGCGCGGGTCCAATCTCTCCCTGCGCGCCGGCGGCTGTCACCAGGCCATCGACATGCGCCCAGGCCGCGCCGACATCGGCGGCGCATTGTTCCACCTGTGACCAGTCGGCGACGTCGCACCGCGATGCCGAAAAACGGCCTCCGTGCGCCGCCACCAGATCCCGTTGATCCGACCGCGCGAGCCCCCAGATCTGGTGCCCCTGTGCGAGCAACTTCTCCGCCAGCGCCCGTCCGATTCCCGTGCTGCTCCCGGTAACAACGATGTTCATGGCCTGAAAGTGACAGTGAAAGTGAGAGTGACTCAGAAGGGTGAGATCCTGAGGTAAAAATTAAAGGTTATGCCGTCGAACGGAAGATTGTGGCTTCGGGCGGACCCAAGATGCAGGCGAAGTGAGTGGAGTGCTGTGCGACACGCGAGCACGTCAGGTCATTTCCACTCTCACTCTCACTTTTCCCTTTCATACATCACCATCTCCCGGCCGAGGAAGGTGAAGTGTTTCGCGGGGCGGAGGTGGGTGTCGCACCAGCTCCGCAACTCGGGGTCGAGGGCGGCGAGGGCGCGGTCGTACGGATATGGTTCCGACGGCGGATGATTGACCGTCAGGAAGACGAAATCACTTTCGGCGACGCGCCGTCGAACGAGATTCGGATCCGGTGCGGTGATTCCGGTGGGTAGCCGCATATCAAAATCCGTCCACACGTGGTGCCTTTCGTAGCAGATCACCCGCAGCACCTGGCCATCGAAGGCATCGGTAATGTAGTCGACCGCGACGCGAGGACGATCGAGGTGGCGGGCGTCCGATTGGGCAAACACGTAATCGGCGAGCGCGTTCACCTGGCGCAAATTCGCGACCGTCGCGGGGTCCTCCAACTGACTGGTTTGGCGCACTGCAAAATAGCCCAGCGCCGCCAGGCCGCCTCCAACCAGTGCCGCGATCGCGACGCACCGTCCGATGCGATTCCTCGTGGCGTTCCGGGCCAGCGCGATCCAGCAGCCGATCACGACCAGGATGACGCCGGGAACCAGCGCGCTCACGACCACCGGCGATTTCTGCGGATGCAGCGTCAGGATCAACGCCGGTGCGATGAAGAATGCGACCGCCGGCACAAGCAGTTCGCCGGGCCCGCCCCGGCGGCTTCCGGCGTCATTCGAATCGGAAAAAGATGCCGGTGCGGCCACGCTCGAAATCGAGGCGGCCAAGGGACTGGCCGCCCTACCCAACGGGTCAGTTGAGCGTCTGGAGTCGGGCGCAGGGAGACCGGCATCCGAGCGGGTAGGGCGCGGAGCCCCTTCCGCGCCGTGAGACACAGGAAAATCCTGTTGTTTCTGCGCGATTTCGTCGGACCCCGAATCGCTGCCGGTCGCGCGTGTCGTGGCCGGCCGCAGGATCGCGCTTACCCTGGCGATCCCCAGCACGATGACGACCGTGACAGCAAGGAACCCAAAGAATTCACCGAGATGGCGATCGCCGAGGCATCCGAACACGAACTGCAGCGAACGCTGGAGACCGAAGTTCTGGTTCCGAATCGCGCTCTCCGGCCCGATATAATGCCCGATGTAGTAGTAGTCCCAGACCGACTCGCGGTTTAGCCAGAAGATCGGCCCGGCGAGAATGGCGGCAACGCCGCCCGCCAGGGCCAGATTGGTCCAACGTCGGACGCGCTCGGGTCCGATGCCGACCCAGACGGCGAAGACCAGGAAGATGACGATGAAGTATGTTCCCGTGAGAAAGCGCGTCAGGAGTGTCACCGACACCGCGACACCGAACAACAGCGACCAGCCGCGGGAACGAAAGCCCCGCGTGAGCACCGCCGTCGCCGAGGAGACTCCGAGTGCGCACATCGCGAAATGATCGAGCCGGAAGTCATAGGCGGATCCGGGCACCGGCTGCCATGGCCCGCGCAGTGCGACCGGCAGAAGCGCTGAAGCGAACGCGAGCAGCCGCGATTGGCTCAAGCGCAAGGTGGTGACAAACAACGCCGCCTGCCAGGCGATCAGCGCCAGCATGTTCAAGGCGAGCGCCGCGCTGCGCGATGGGCCGGTGAATTTGAACAGGATCAGCGCGGCGAAATCGTGCAGCGTGCCCTGGGCCGACGGGTTGACGAGTGTATGCCAGAGGCCCGCCAAAAACCCGTGCGCGCGGGCAAACTCGAAACCCGTATAGCATTCCGAGAGGTACTGGATTTGGTCATTCCACCGCGGGTAGAGAGGAGTGACCTGGTGCGACCCGAACCGGTCGAACAGCAGAAATTCGACGAGGAAGACAACGGCGAGGGCCAGGCCCGCGAGCAGCAACGCCGGCCACCCTTCGGTGCGCCGGCGCCCTGTTCCCGGCTGGAAACCGGTGTCGGCGGTACGGCTGTTCTCGGGTGGCGGCATATCGACGCGCGGCGTGCTCAGGGGACAGCCGGGCGCCCCGGCGAATGAAATCCTGCCTCCGCCGGCCGGCTCATTTGCGTTCCTCGTAGACCCAGCGATTGGCTTCGAGCCAGCGAAGCGTCCGGACGATCCCCTGTTCGATTGTCAGCTTGGGCTTCCAGCCGGTCGCTTGGATTTTTTTCGTGGCGAGAAAGATGAATGGATTGTCGCCGATCCAGCCCCGATCGCCGCCGGCGAATTCCAGTTTCGGCTGCAGCTCGAGCGCTCCGCAAATGTACCGGATGCTGTCCTTCACCTGGACGAATTCGGGCGTGCCGAGATTGTAGATCTGTGTGTGATGCTTCGCGTCCTTTGCCGTGCCGCGCCGCGTCACGTGCAGCATCGCGTCGATGCAGTCCTGGATGTACAGGTAACTTTTCCGCTGGGTGCCGTCGCCGAGCACGCGCAGGTGATCCGGATGTTCGATCAACTGCCGGTAGAAATCGAACACGTGGCCATGCGTGTAGCGTTCGCCGAGAATCGAAACGAATCGGAAGATGTAGGCTTCGGGAATCTGCCCGCCCTCGGCGTACGCGGCGATCATGCCTTCGCCAGCGAGCTTCGAGGCGCCGTACAACGAGGTCTGGACGGGAAACGCGTCGTCTTCGGGGGTGGGGTGCTCCGGAGTGACGAGCGCCTCGCCGTAGACCGAACCGGTGGATGAGAACGCGATGCCCTTTACGCCGTTCGCCCGGGCGGCTTCGAGCACGTTGAAGGTCGAAATCGTGTTTTGCTGCAGGTCCTTTTCCGGGTGTTTCCAGCCGTCGCGGACGTCGGCGTTGGCGGCGAGGTGAAAGACGAAATCCGCGCCCTTCATCGCCGCCGTGAGTCCCGCGCGATCGAGGTTGTCGCCACGCACGAGACGAAAATTCGGATTTTTCTGGGCGCCCTCCAGAAACCGCTCGAGACCCGTCGAGAAATTGTCCCAGGCGGTGACCCGGACGCCGTCGGCGAGCAGGCGATCAACGAGGGAGGATCCGATAAATCCGGCGGCGCCGGTCACAAAAACGTGTTGCATGAAAGGGAACGAGGTAAGGGCGCGAACCACGGGGCGGCGAGGCGAAGTTACGGTTTGACGCCGAAGAATGCGTCCACGCGGTGGGCAACTGCCTGGTATTTTTCCTGCGTCCCATCCGGAACGCCCCAGACTCCCTTGCCCTGGTAGCTGTAGGTGAGTGCGAGCGTGATCGCGATCGACAGCGCGGTCAGGGTCGCCGCCAGACCCCGCGTGGCGCCGGCGATCCGACCGCGCGGCCGCTCGATCACGGCAAGTCCGATGGCCGCGGCAACGATGAGGAAACCCACGAAATCGGCGGTATAGCGTTCCGACACGGCGATGGCGGCAAACATTGCGAGCGCGGGCGGCACGACGGCGGCCCACACGGCGATCCACGCGCGGGAGAGGACCCGGTTACGTTCGGTCCAGACGCAGACGCTGACCAATGCGAGGAAAAACAGGGACGGCATCGCATAGGGAAGCCCGGCCATTTCCTCGGTCATGTCCAATTTGGCTTCCGGGTAGGTTCGCGAATCCAGCCCGTGCGTGGCGAAATATGGGAAGTGGCGAGAAACCTGGAGCGTCGGTCGAAGGAGATAAGCATCGAGGCCAAACCGGATGTTGCTGAGATGAAACTCCTTTCCATCGATTCGCGCGAGACGTTCGGGTGAATACTGGACGTTGTACCGCAGCGGGCAGCCTTCGATCGTCCCGAATTTCAGATAACTCAGTCCGTTGAAGCTGAGCACCCCTGCGACCGCCAGGATGCCGATCACGAAGTGCCGCGTTACTCCGGGCGCCGTCTGATGACGCGCAGGTGCGGTGGCTGAGGCAGCGCCCGCGATCGCGGCGCGCCGGCGGTTGAGCCACGAATCGACGATTGTGACGGCCGCGGCCGTGCCAACGAAGCAGAGGGCAAAGAAGCCGATCGGAGGCCGCGCGTGGACGGCGAGCGTGCCGCAGACGAGCGCGCCGATCCACCAGCGACCGCCGGGATTCTCGAGGTATCGAAGCGTCAGGTACGCCGCCCAGACCGTGAAGGCGACGCCGCACAGGATCGCTTCGTGATAGATGTAGGCACGGCTGCTGAGGTAAAAAATGGTGCTGCCGAGGCCAGCCGAGGCGATGAGCACGCCGGTGGTCCACCGAGACGGCCAGGCCGCCGGCCCATTTCGCATCCGCACGACCTGGCAGAGGATGAAATAGCACCCGAGCAGGCACGCGATGTAATCGAGTACCATCATCGGCCGGCTCAACTCGCCAAAGCCGACGCCGAGCATGACAAAGGGAATCCGAAGGAGCGCCGGCGTCGGCCCGAAATAGCCGTAGTATTTTCCGTGGTACACGAACGCCTCGCCACTGAGCGCAGCCTCGGGCACATCGAGGCGCCCGTGCACGAGGCTCAATGCCTGATAGTCGTAGAAATTTCCAAACGACTCGGGATAGAAGAGCCGGAACGAACCGTCGGTGATGAGGTAGACGAATCCAACCACCGCGATGGCAAGGATCGTGAGGAAGATCCGGCGCGGGGGAACGCTGGCAGCGGGAGCCTCGGCCGACCGGGGCCGGCGACGCAGGAACCCGACGGCGAACGGAACGGCGTAACCGGCCAGGAGGGCGATCAGCACGAGCGTGAGCGTGCGGGGAACGTTCGCCAGCACGCCCCGGGCGCGGCGCCACCAGGAAAAATAGGATTCGGGCCCGCCGATCAGGCGATGGCCGTTCGGCGTGGTCAGTTTGCCGCGGAACAATGGTTCCGGTGTTCCCCCCAGGGGATTGCTGCCGAAGTAGACCTCGCCCGATTCCCGCCGGTGGAATGAGACGCTCGCCGCAAGAATGGTGCGACCATCGAACGAGACCCGCAGGGGGGCCTTCAGCCGGTTCGAAACGCCCGGCAGTTCGGTCAACGCCGGCATTTCAACTTCCATGCGATGGGTTGATCCGGCGATGCACGTCACCGGTTCCGAGGCCGGGCCGCCCTCGCCCCACGCATCGTAGGCGAAGACCGCGCGATCGGGCGTTTCGTAGCGGATGACCAGGAAGTCGCCGTTGCTGAATTCGCCGGTGGCGATGATCGGTTCGATGTGACCGGGGTGGGAAGCCGGCAGGGTGATCGCGAACCGCAGCGTCGCCGGCAGGGGAGGCCACGTCCGGGAAATGACGAATGCCGCCAGCACGACGAAGCAGACGACGGCGGCCACCCAGCTGAAGCCGCGGTGACGGGCGGAGGATGGGCGCGGTTGGACGGCGCCTGTGGAACGGTTGGCCTCGATCATCGCCGCCCCAGCCCCTCGGCGCGCTCAACGATGAACTTGGGCCGGCCACGCACCTCCTCGTAGATGCGGCCGATGTACTCACCGAGGATGCCGACGCTGATCAACTGGATGCCTCCGAGGAAAAGGATGATGATGACGATGGTGGGGTTGCCCGACGCAAACGGGAACCAGCCGAGGATCTTCGCGACGCCGTAGAGGATCGCGAAAAGAAACGAGCCGCCGGCCAGGATGAAACCGAACCACGTGCTCAGGCTGAGCGCATAGGTCGAAAAGCAGAAGATGCCGTTGAACCCGATCCGGAGCGAGCCGAAGAAGCGATTGTAGTTGGTCTCGCCGGCGAACCGGGCAGGGCGGTCGAACGGAATCAATGCCTGTTTGAAACCGACCAGGGCCACCATCCCGCGCAGAAAACCGTGGGACTCCTTGAGCTTCACCACCTCGGTCACCACGCGACGCGACATCAGCCGGAAGTCGCCGGTGTTGGGCGGGATTCTCACGTCGGCAATCTTGTTGATGACCTTGTACCCGGTGCCGGCCACGAGCTTCTTGATCCAGGGCTCGCCGGTCCGATGGCGTCGTTGCGGCAGGACCACGTCGTAGCCCTCGCGCCACTTCGCCATCATCTCGCCGAGAAGTTCGGGCGGATCCTGCAGGTCGACGTCCATGACGACGACCGCGTCGCCCGACGAGTACTGAAGGCCGGCCAGCGTCGCCATCGGCTGGCCGAACCGGCGCGAGAATTTCAACAGTCGGATGCGTTCGTCCGTGGCACGCTGTTCGAGGATGACGTCCTCGGTAAGGTCGGGAGAGGGATCGAGCGCGAAGATGATCTCATAATCCTCCGTGATCCCCGAAAGGATCGGTCGCAACCGCCGCAGGAATTCGGGGATGTTCTTCTCTTCCTTGTAAACTGGGACGACGATGCTCAGCAGCATGACAGGCCGTCTGCTTTCGCAAAATCCACGGCCCCTGACGACTTAAAACCACCGGCGTGCCCGATTTCCCCGCGACGTCGTCAGGAACGTTTCGATTTGCACGAGGCTGCGGGCAGATTGATCCAGCGGTGGACCGGCTGCGAATCCCGGCGTGAGGAACGGGCCCTGGCGGGCGTCGCAATTTTCGGCACCGTCGAGCGGATCGATGCCGGGGCGTTACCAGCGGATTCCCACCGCGTGCAGCCGGGCGGTAACGGCTCCCCGGAACCGGGCCTCACGAGCGTGACGCTCGATGGTTTCGAAATCATCGTGGCGTTCGCCATGAAACCGCGTGCGGATCCGGCGCATTTCGTCCGCGCCAGTCGTATGGATCACCTGGCTTGTCTTCTGGTTGGCGTGAACGCGGAACGCACCGAGGAAGTACGGCACGCGGACGAGGTGGCAGCCCGCCTGCTGGAAACGCGCGAGCAGGTCCCAGTCGAGGGCGAACTGGAAGCTCGGGTCGATCCCGCCCGCCAGGTCCCACGCGCGTTTTCGCCAAAACATCGTCTCCTGGGGAACATAGTCGATCCACTCCAGGGTCGCCGGATCGTGCCGCGGCATGATCCAGCGGCCGATCTCCCGGTCGTCGTCGTTGATGATGATCCGGTGCCCATAAACGACATCGATCTCGGGGTGCTGCGCGAAGAACTCGGCGACGAAGCGAAGAACCCCGGGACCAAGCAGGTCGTCTGAATTCAACCACGCCATGACGTCATCCGGGCCCAGCATGTTCGTGACGTGCGCGAATCCCCGGCTGATGGCGTCGGCCTGGCCTTTGTCCGGAACCGATTCCCAGTGCTGGAGGCGATCCGCAAAACGCTCGATGATCGCGATGCTGCCGTCCTTCGAAGCGCCATCCTGCACGACATAACGCAACTTCGGATAATGCTGGTCGAGCACGCTGCGGAGGGTGCGTTCGACGAACGTCTCCTGGCCATAGCTCGGAGTGACGATGGCAACCTGCGGCAGTGACGCATCCGCGAGTCGCGGCCGCGGGATGCGGCGATCCCACTGCAAGGGCCGGGGATCGTAATGGCGCAGCACGCCGATCTGCATCCAATACCGCTCGACCAATGCGCGAAAAAGCCACGCATCGAAGGGCCGCCAGGCCTTTTCCCGAACCCATGCGCTGACGGCGGTCCACGCCTTGCGCGCCTTGGCCGTCGGCGTCGTCGCCTGGGCGGAGAGCTGCCGGATCACGGACTCGCGTTCCTCGCAGCCGCGTCGCAGGGAGCGGATAACGCGTTCCTTTTCCGACAGGAGGTGGCCGTAGTGCTTGGCCTGCTCGAGATCGTGCAGGCCGGCGGCGCGGTTCGCGGCTGATGCCCTGGCCTCCGCGAGTTCCTGCTCCCGCATCCGCAGCAGGGATTCGATGTTGCGAATATGGACCGTCTGGTCGGCCACGGCTCGGGCCGCCTTGGCGGCATCCGGCGGCAGGTCGCGCAGCGTCTTCTCGAGCACGGCATTGTTTGCCTCGAGCGTGCCGATATGCGCCTGCAGGTTTTTGACGTGGCCGTTGAGCGTGAAGATCGACTGCTCGCGTTCGTTGCAGACCGCCTTCAGCGCGGCGATTTCGCTTTCCTTCTCCAGGATGGCGGAGTCCTTTTCGCGATCGAGAGCGGTCAACTCCTCGAGCTTGTGCTGGCGGGCGAGATGGTCGTGACGAGCGTCATGGTACTGTTGTGCCGCCTTGCCCATCATTTTCGTCGTTGAGTCCGGGAGATGCCGAACCTCGCGGGTCTCCGAGAAATCGGGTGCCGGGTTGGTCAAAAGCGCCGCGACGGCGGCGGTCACATCGTCGACGGTGATTCCGCCGATGCAGGGCGCGTCTCCGAAAGCGCAATCCCAACCGCACCCGAAACAGGGCAGCGGTTGGACGACCGCCACACTCCGGCGCCCGGCGGGTCGGAATCGCGGCCAGGTGCCGCCGCCGAACACGCCGACGACCGGAACGTCGAGCGCCCCGGCGAGGTGCATGGCGCCCGTGTCATTGCCGACGTAAAGCGCCGCGCCGGCGACGAGAGCGGCCAGTTCGAGCAGCATGCCTTCCCGGCCGAGCCACATCGGCACGTCGCCGCCGGCGGTCGCAGCGGCCGATTCGAGGTGAGTCCGCTCGCTTTCGTGACCGATCAGCAGCACGGGCAAACCGTGGTGCTCGCGAATCCGCCGCACGACCGTCCCGAAGCGATCGGGAGGCCAGGTCTTCAGCGCGACGTTCGCGAAACCCGCGGCGGCGCAAACGACATACTTGCCGGGAATGAGCCCACGGGCCGAGAGGAACTGCGCCGCGGCGGCGCGCGGCGCCTCTCCGATGTGCAGCGTGGGCGCGACGGACGCGAGGGGCCTTCCGAGCAGAGCTCCGGCAATCTGCAGATTTCGAACCCAGTCCGGGTCGTCTTGCGCGACCGATACGAACTCAGTGTAGGCGGCCGACGCGTCGATCCCCAATCCGATCCGGAGCTGCGTGGCAAAGAAAGCGTCGTCGGCCTTCCCGCCCAGCGCCAGTCGTCGCCTGGCGCCAGAGGTTCCCGCCAGAACCGTTTCGAGCCAATTGCGGCGCGACGTCGCGGCGACAATGACCTCGGGCGCCGCGGCACGCAGTACGGCGCACAGCCGCTCGAGTTCCGACGTGTCCTGGTCGGGGCCGCGAGCAAACGGATCGAGGGTGGTCGGGAGCCAGTTGACCGCGGGCGCAATCGCCGTCGCGAGGTCGACGTAGGCCCGGCGGATCACGACCGTGAATCGGGCGGAGGGCCACGCGGCGCCGAGCGCCTGCAATGCTGGCGCGAACAGGACGAGGTCGCCCATCGTGTCGACCTTCACGATCGCCACGGAAGCCGGCGCGGTGCCTGGGTCCAGAGTCATGTCGTCGGAGCCGGTGTAATCTGCAGCCGGACGAGCCGCAAGGAGCGGTGACGGCCATCCGGCGCCGGCAGGGTAAATTCCGCCGGAGCCAAAAGGTGCAATTCCCGGGGGCTGGCGCCCGCCGGAAGCTGAAGGTGGAGCGTGGGCCGCGAGCCGGGTGAGAGCGCGACATTCGCCCCCAGCCTCGTTCCTGACACCGTCGCGTGCAGCGTGCCGCCAGGCGATCCGCTCCAATCCGGGTATTCGAATTGCAGCGACACGTTGACCGGTCGAGCCACGGGCGGAATCACGATCGTGGCGGTGTGGGTCATCCAGCCATCGTGGTCAATACCGGCGGCGGCGAGCCGGGCCCCGTGGTCGCCGTTGTAGTCGCAGTCGATCGACGGCATCGGATCGGCAAAACCCAGGTACTCGAGTTGTCCGCCGATCGGCCGTTGGTCACGGCCGGGCAGGGTGCCGGTGACGGTGAATTGAAGGTCAACCGACGTGGTTTTCTGCGGATTCGGAATCGGAAGGAGCCAGTCGAACGTGCCGGTTGTCGCCGGCAGGTCACACAGCGGCGTGCCGTTGACCGCCACCTTGAGCACCCCGGTGCCGAGCGCGCTGCCGGGCAGTTCCGGGACGACCCCGCGCAGCCGCAGCAGGTCGCCGGCTTGGGCGCCGCCGAGCACGAAACGGGCGTGCGGCGAGAGCCAGCCGTCCTCGTAGGCCCCCGAATACTCGAGGCCCCGCGCGAGCGCCAGGTCTTCGGGGAACCGGGAGACCGAGCGCGGGCGCTCCAAATGATCGTACTCGGAGACGCTGATGGCCGAAACGTCGCGTGCCCAACCGTTGAGGCGCCGGTAATCGAGCGGCACCTTCCGGTTGTACAGGCGTTTGAGTCCGGTGCGATAATCGAGCAGCAGCCGTGGAAATTCCGCGAAATCGATGGCGAGATAGTGTGCGCCCTCGAACGCTTCGGGGCGGAGCGGGCCGATGAACAGATTGAACGAGCCGTTTCCGACGGCGCCGAGCGGGAGGTCCGTCACGCCGTGGACCACGGCCTTGGGACTCCACGCGGTTCGGCCGGTGACGAGCGTGCGCGTCGCGGAGATCCGCAGGTAAACCTCGGGCGACGGGTTCTCGATCCGCAGCAGCATGAACCGTCCGATGCCGTTGAAATCGTGCCCCGGGGCGAAGAGATCCTGCTCCTGTTGGAAGAACGCGATGCGGCGGCGGTCGCCCAGGTAGTAGTGATTGCCCAGATACGAATGGACGAACAGCAGGCGGTTGTGGACGGAAGCAGCAGGTTCAACGACGAACACGTGCTCACGCCCGGGGGGAGCGGACCGCATGTCGAATTTGTTGAAAAGCGAGAGCTTGGGATCGAGCGAGATGTAGTAGTCAGTGGGGCGACCCACGACCGGCTGCGTGAACGTCGTCTTCCACAGATTGCCCGTGGTGATGAGATCGCGATTGCGGACCGTGATCAGCGGCGCGGCTTGCGCCATTTCCTTGAAGTGCGGGTGAATCCGGACCGGCCACGTCGGGTGGACGAAATCCGTCCGGGTCGTCGGCCAGAAGAAATCGCGCGACACCAACGCGAGCGGATGTCCCCGCAGCTCCGTGGCGGCGAACTTTGCGGCGACGACGTTTTCGATCGTGCTCGTGAGCTGGGCGTTCTTGTCGGCGGGCGCCGCGATATTCAAGCCGAGGCGGGACGCGAGGCGCAGTTCCGTCAGTCCGCCGGCCTTCAGTCCCCGCGAGGCATCCGTGTAGTACAGGGCGGTGGGTGCCGCCGTAATCGCGTACAAAACCACCAGTGCCAGCCCGGCGCTCGAACGCCGCCGGACGACCCCGAGGACGACACTGGCGAGTCCGGCCGCCAATACCGGCTGCATCCACATCGCCAGCTTGTAGAGGCCGAAGTCGTTGGCGCCGGCGAAAAGACGCAGCGCGAAGGTGAACTGGATCAACAGCAGGATCGCCGTCGGGGTCAGCCGCCAAGCGTCACGCAGCGAGCGCGCGAGGATCGTGATCGTCAGCAGGATGCCCGCCGCGATCGACAACGACACGATCGGGCCAAAGTCGTGGGCAATCGGCATCCAGCCGAAGAGGTCGGAAAATCCCGTCGGCAGCATGAAGTACGGGAACAGCGAGAGCAGCAGATTCGAGGCATCCATCGCGCCCTGGAACTGCACGACGAGAATGCTCACGTACGAGATCAGGTTGAAACGCAGGAGGATGACGACCCCGACCAACGTGTACGCGGCAATGGCGATGAGCGCGGAAGGAAAGGCGCGCTCCCGAACCGCCCAGATCAGCGCATATGCGACAAACGCCAGGCCGGCGAAGGGGGTGACTTCCGGGTAGAAGATGCAAAGCGCGGAGGAGGTGATGGCCGGAAGTATCGCGTACCGGATGAGCGTCTTTCGGCGTCCGGTGACGAACGGACGCAGCAGCAGGGCCAATGTGACCAGCAGCAACGCCACGCCGCCGACCTGCGCGATCAACTGGTAGAGCGTGCCGAGCATGAACAGCGGACTCGCAGCCAGCAGCCACACGGTCACGAGCGCCCGCCGCCGCCAGCGTCCAAGGTGCAGCGCGAGGGCGCCGGCTCCGCAGACCTGCACGAGCGACGTCGCGATGATCATCGGCATGAACGCCTGCGTGGCTTTCACGTGGGCCAGGCTGGCGCCCCAGGCGACCAGGTGCTCGGAGCCGAACCGCATCATGTCGGCCACGTGCATGAAGAAGTAGTACGCCGAGTAGTCCCGCCCCGCGAGGTCCGCCATGGTTGGAACGTGGTAGAACCCGTAGTCCATGAACCGCTGCGCTGCGAGGCAGTAGTTCGCCATGTCGTCGTTGGCGTAGCTGATCCAGTTGAATCCGGTTTCGAGCGCCGGCCATCCGGTCCAGAGGAGGCTGAAAACGACCGCGAGGACGAATGGGGCGGTGCGACGCCAGGCGGTGACCGGCCGCTTCCAAATCAGGACCCCGACCGCAAGGACGCCCAACGCGAGGGTAAGCGGAGTGGTGAACTCCTTGATGGGAATGCCGCCTTGATTGAAGGCCATCAGCCCGAGGAGCAGCACCGACAACCCGATGCCGGGCGCGATCAGCCAGCTTCGCAGGACGCCGCCTCGCGGGTAGGCGACCGCGATGACGGCACGACCGACGAGCGCCCAATACAGGAAGACCGAAAACGAGTACGCCAGGGCCAGCATGAAACTGTCACCGTGGCATGGATTCGCCGGGCTCGACCAGCTTGTTTTTACCTGATGGACGAGCTGCGATTGCAGGGTGGCGAGCGGGTGAGTTTCGTCGGGCGCTGTTCTGCTGAACGTGGGTTTATGCGCATTCTCTCATGGGAAAGTCCCTCGCGCGGCGGTGCTCCGACATTTTCGGTTTCGGCTGGGCAAGTAAGCCCGTTCCCGCCAACTACACGCCGATGCAATTGACGCAGGAAAGCGCACGAATCCGGCGGATTGGTCTTTTGGCCGCGTGGATCGCCCTTGGCGTGCTCATCTTCTGGCACACTGTGGAGTTCCGTAACTACATCCGACTCCTTGACGGCCTTTCGTTGCGTGGCGCTGCCACGGCATCGACTCCGCTCAAGCGTGTCTGCCCAACGATGTATGCGGATGCTCAAATGTGGGTTCGGCATGCGCTTGCGCTGGCCGATGGCTCTGGACCGCAATTGCGATACACGTACGTGGACAACGCACCGTTTGGGCGCGAGGTGCACTGGGATTCCGGGTTTGCCTGGCTGATCGTTGGGGCGGGGGAACTGCGTCACTGGGTAACCGGGGAGCCATTTCCCACGGCGGTGGAGCAGTCGATGGCATGGATCAATTTCCCGCTGCTCCTGGCCTTCATCGTTGGATTTTCGACCTGGGTCGCACGCCGGGCGGGCCTGGGAGCAGGCGTTCTCTTCGGATTCGCAATGCTGGCGAACCCCGATTTCTTCGGCGGATTTGGGCCGAACTACGTGGATCACCACGGCCTGATCGCGGCGGGTGTGCTGGGGCTATTCCTCGGCGGCATCTTCATGGGCGTGGGCTTCTGGCGAAAGCCGGGGGGCCCAGCGCGTTTGTTGCCCGCATCACGCGAATCCGCCCGGGCGGCGGCGGTGACTTCGGCGGCCTGGGGCGTGTTTGGAATGTGGATCAGTGCCGCATCCCTCATTCCGGCCATCGCAATCATGGGAATTGCGGCCGGACTCGCGATTCTGCTCTTTGGCCGCCGGGCGGCGAAGCACGGGGTCGTACTCGATCCGGACTTGTGGCGGTGGTGGGGAGCGGTCGGTGGGATTGGATGCCTGGCCATGTACCTGCTCGAGTATGCACCAGGGCACCTTGGATTCCGGATGGAGGTGAATCATCCGGCGTATGCGTTGGGGTGGTGGGGTGCCAGTGAGATTATCGCGCAGATGGCGGAGTGGCGTCGCGACGGCAAGTGGCCGGTCGTTCGCCGGTGGCGATTGGTGGTCGCGATCGGGGCAACGCTCGTGGCGCCGACCATAATCGCGATCGGCGGTGAAAAGGTGTTCGTCGTGTTTGATCCATTCGTCAGCCGGCTTTCAGCGCACGTGGCCGAGGGAATTTCGTTTGCGAAGCAGGCGCAGCTGTTTGGGCTGGGCCGGGTGTGGCAGGAGGTGCCATGGCTATCGGCGACTCTCATCCTTCTCGTGGTGCTCGTCTGGCGGTCGCACCGGGCCGACCGGCCGATCGTCCTATTCACGGTTCTGATCTTTGTGGTTTCTTTGGCGATGGCCCTGCGGCAGGTGCGGTGGTGGGCAAGCGCGAGCGGCCCAGAACTTTGCTTGCTGCTGCTGGGTGTGATCGAGTTGGCCCGCAGCCGTCGGCGATGGCTGCCGTGGGCCTGTGTCGCTGTGGGTACGGTACTGCTGGCGATTCCCCCCGCGGGCCGCGCGATGCAACAAGCCAGTCTCAATCGGCGGCGGATCGTCGACAACAACGATGTGTACCAGCCGTTTTACCGGGATGTTGCGGCGGCGCTGCGGGCCTCGCAGCCAAAAGGCGACATCGTGCTGCTTTCGAGTCCGAATTCTTCCGTGGCGATCGGATACTATGGGGAATTCAAGACGATCGGTACTCTCTACTGGGAGAACCTCGCCGGCACGAAGGCTGCGGCCGAGATGTTTTCGGCGCAGTCGGATGACGAGGCACGACGCCTGTTGCGCGCACGTGGGGTCACCCACGTCGCGATGATCTCGCACGAGAACTTCCTGGCGGAATATTTCAACCTTCTGCACCCGGACGGCACGCAGGAGCAATTGAATCACTCTTTTGGGGTGCAACTCCTCGTGAAGCACCAGGCCCCGCTTTGGCTGGAGCCCATTCCGTACACCTACCCGACGGATTTGCCGAAGAAGGTTGAGACTGTCCTGTTGTTCAAAACGAAGTTTTACAGTCCCCAGGCAGAGGCGGCTTACGACGCGGCGATGGCCGATTTCGGTGCGAACCGGAAGAAGGAGGGCGAAGCGAAGCTTGATCAGGCGCTGGCGCTCGCGCCGGATGCCACCGAGTTTTGGACGGTGAAAGCGCATGTGCGCCTGGTGGAGAACGACGCCCCCGGGGCATTGGCGGCGATCACCAAGGCGATCGACCATGCCTCGCCGCTGCAACAGGCGGCGCTCTGTCAGCGCGAAGCCAAGCGGTTCTACGACGCTCATGCCTACGCCGGCGCCGTTCGCCTTTACGAACGCTCCCTCCAGTATCAGTTCGATCCGACCATGGCGAACAACGCCGTGTGGTTGATGGCGACGTGCCGGGATGACTCGGTACGCAATGGTCCGGCGGCGCTTCAACTCGCCCAGCGTATCGTTGCACAACAGCAAGCTGAACCGTACCTGACTGGGTATGCGGCCGCGTTGGCTGAATGCGGCCGGTTTGCCGATGCGATCGCTGTCCAGACCAAGTCACTCTCCATTGCGCAGGCTGGAAAAGACCCTACCGCGATCAGGAGCGCGGAAGCCCGGCTGGCGGCCTATCGCGACGGCCGGCCCTGGCGCGAATGAGCAGCCCCAACCGCCGCGGTGGGCGGAGAAATCCAGCCACGGTGGAAGATGCAATCGGCTGAACCGTTCGAGACGGAAGCCGCAGGAAGTCAGCGCCGTTTTTCGATCGCGCTAACGAATTCGCGGCAGGCCGAGAACGCCTTTTCCGCCTCGGCGATTGGCGGGCGTGCCGGAGCGGAGTGCTTGAGTGCGGCCTGGACCGACGCAGCATCTGCGTCCGGCGCGAGCGTTGGCGCACCGAGCAGCGCGGCGGCGGCGCGGAGTTTCTCGTTCGTGTCGATCACAACGACGTTTGCGCCCGCCCAGCCGGCGGCGATTGCCGCATGGTAGCGGGAGGTGACGAGCCACTCGCCGCTCGGCCACCGCTGAAGCACGGAGGGCAGCGAATCGCCGACCGTGCGGCAGGGTTCGGCGTCGGAGGCCCCGTCCGGAACGACCAGGCGCCATTCCGCCGCGCGTGCGGGTGACAAGGAGGCATACAGGCTCCGTTCGGCGGACGGGAGCGGGCGTGTCTCCTGCGCGAGCCAGATCCGTTCGGATGCGGGCCAGCGATGCACGGTTTCCAAGAACGCGCCCATGCCGGGCCAGCTTCCATAGTCGAAATTCGGCACCACGACGAACCGCCCGCGCGTCACGGGAGGCGGTGGCGTTTCCCGGAATAGCAGATGTGCCAAGTCGGCGGCCACCCGGACCGGCGCAACCGGTCCTGCAGCGGCGATGTGTTCAGCCGAACGAGGGTCGCGCGTCCAGATCGCTCCGGCCTGGGATATCAGTCGTCGCGCATCGTCCGAGGCGAGTTCAGCAGTGGTTTGCACGCCCACGCCTAGGTAGTACATCGGTTTTCCGAATTCTGCGCAGAGCCTCGCATCCTCGAGAAGGTGATCGATGAACCATCGCGATTGGCTCGATTGAAACGGGGATCCGCCGAGGCCGAGCCAGGCATCGCTGTCATGAACGGCCCGGACGCGGACCTCGGGCGTGTAAGGTTCCCATTGGATCTCGGTGAATCGGCGACGCAGCGGAACCGGATCAAAAGGCACTGAAGCGGTCAGCACGGCGTGCGGAGCGAGCTGGCGGATGGCTCGGATGAACCCGCCGAGCATGAAGTCGTCGCCGAGGTTGCCTGCGCCGTAGAAATGATGGCCGAGGTGGATCCTCAAGATTCGGCTACGGAAGATCGTTCACCCTGGCACGACAATCCGATTCGCGGCACCTGACGGGTGGCGTAAGAGGGGTTGGCGCACTTGCGCCGGTCTTTTCGCGACCTCGTCGTTTTTAGAACGCCAATGTCACTCGAACATGGCCGTAGCCGTGCGTGTCGTTGGCATACGGTAGGTGTGTGATTTGCCACCCGTAGTCGAAATTGAGGCTGAAATTACTGTCGACGCTGAGCCGAAGTCCCAAGCCCGCACTCGCCAGTGGTCGCATTTGGGGGTCAAAGTAGAATCGGTGTTTGAATTGCACATTCCCCGCATCGTAAAACGCAACGAACCGGGTTTCGAGGGGGGGGAGCTTTTTGCTGATCCGGTCGAGTTTGGTCGTGAGGGTAGGCGTCATGAGGTCTTCATTGACCAGGAAACCTTCATCGCCTGCGTAGATATTTGTGTTGTAACCGCGGACTGTCGTTGGACCGCCGATCGTGAGTTGCTCACCGCCGAGCAGATTCGTGCTCGAAATCTGGCCGATCAGGCGCGACGAGAGCTGCCAGCCGCCGCCCAGCGATTGCAGGCGTTGGAGGGTGACATTGGCGTAGGCGTATCGCGGCGTCGATCCATACCGCGCCAAGGTGTATGTATTGGCACTGTTGTTGGCATCAAGGTAACCGGGGCTCAGGTTGACGCTCGCTCCCAGAGCCCATCCGCCATGCTTGTCATGATGGACCACTGAGCCGCCGAGGTTCAGCTGAAACGTGTCCGTATTGGAGGCGTAGTAGTTTGTACCCGCGTATTCCAGGTTGTTATTCCCGCGCTTGAAATCGAGCCCGGCGTGCACCTCGACCGGGTTCTCGCCGGAATTGATTGGAATCGTATATTTCAGGTCGGCCGATTCGTTCTCGCCGGTCTGTCGCAACACACCGTTGATGCCGAAAGTGGGATTGATCCGCGAGTAGGCGGCGGTGAACTCGAGGAAGTGACGCCAGGGAAGTGGGACGCGGTAATCGAAGACATGCGCCTGATAAATGTTCGGATTGTCGGTCGTAACGAACTGATATGTCGCTTGGTGATCGCGACCCCAGAGGTTCCCCGCCTGGACGGCGCCGGTGTAGTGCCACTGCCCAAGAATAGCGTTCCCGTAGTTGTCGACTGATAGCGAAAAACGCCAGGGCCGGGCATCTTGGACGCCGACCAGGAGATCGGCTTCGCCGGGTTGATTCGCCAGGGGATTGACGATTACCTTCACGCGCCGAAATGGATTCGTATTGACCCAGTTCACTGCGTTTTCGAGCACGGAGAGCCTGATTTCGTCCCCCGGTTTCACACCCAGGCGTTCCTCAAGTAACCGGCTGCTGAAGTACTTGTTGCCCCTGAAGGCCACATCTTTGAACCGGCCGATGACGACGGCAAAACGGAGGGTGCCTTCGGCGACGTTCTGGTTCGGAATCTCGACCTTCGCGATCAAACGGTCGTGGGACCGAGCGTATTGGCTCAAGGCGGCGCTCAGCTCGTTGACAAGTTGGGAGGTGATGGGGCGGCCAATATATGGGGTAACCGCCGCAGGGAAATCCGAGTTGGTGAAGACCGCCACGTTGTCGACATAGGTGGGAGTGCGACTTGCCGGATCCACTTTTACCGCAAGCGCTGCGGCTTCGGTGTCAGCGATCACAACATGTTTCAGGAAGTATACCTCATTCGTCGCCCCTCGGGCGGCACACAGGATCGCGAAAAAGACAGCAGCGCGTAAAAACATGGATTTTTGATGTGAACGGGTAGGGTGGGACTGGGCGAGCCTCGATTTGTTCGCGGCGCATCCGATCTTTTGGATACACCGCCAGCGAGCGTTCCGCGAACAGGTGAATCACGCCAATGGTGCTACATCAGGTCAGGGAGAAACGCCTCCGCGGACGGTGAATTCTCACGCGGGGGCCCAAGGCACAACGTCGACCACCTTGAACGATCGAGGGGCAGGCGAATCGAGTGGTGACTCAATGGCCCGACATCGTGTTGAGTGACCCTGCGATTGCATCGCCAGAAACACGAAGCGCGCCGGTCGCCGATTGGGGAAGCTTCCCCACGAAGCCGCAGCGCATTGGGGTATTTTCGCCGCCTTCGTAGTTGATATCTGGTGACGCCTCTCGTGCCTTCGGATTGCCGATCAGCAATTTGCGCAAATGTGAGTGATTGGCACGGAGCCTGCCAATAGCGTCGGTTCCGAAGTTTTCCTTGGTCGGTTTGGTCACGCTTTTTGCTGACCCGCATCGGTTGCAACCCGATGATGGGCTGCGGCTAGAAAGTGCTTGCCAATGCCGTCGAGGAACCGCTTCACTCGATCCCCTGAATTGGCGTATACCGTTTCGTTCAACAACACTCGTCTTAACCCATGAAGAATAAATCAACCGCGAGCTTGTCGCTACGGAAGCTTCTGCTGTCCGTGTTGGTGGCAGCTCCTCTGGCAACCCTCCCGGTCCCGCTTTGGGCACTCCCCTCGAGCGCGACCAACCTGGCTTCCCAGGTATCATCGGTGTCCTCTGGCGTGAGCGTCAATTGGACCAGCGGAACCCGAGTTGATGTCACTTCGACCGCCACCAATTCGGTCATCAAGTGGGTGGACTTTGGTTCGAACGGGATGACGATCAATTCCGGCGACACCATCGCCTTCGCTCTCCCGTCGTCGAGCTCCTCGGTGCTGAACATGGTGCCGGCCACCAGCATCAACGCTGCGCATGCGACGACCGTGAACGGCACGCTCAGTTCGAATGGCAACATCTACATTCTCAACCCGAACGGCATCACGATTGGTGCTACGGGTGTGATCACGGCCAACGGTGTTGGCCTGAGCACGATTCCGGAAACCGAGTACTACTTCCTCGCGAACGGAACGCTCGCGTTCACGGAAAACCAGGCCCTCACGACCGGTGCAGGCGTCACGCTGAGCCCCGGCGCCACCCTTACCGCTGCGTCCGGCACGGGCAACGTCTGGATCGCTGGCCAGGGAGCTACGCTTGCCGGCACGATTGACGGTGGCGCAGTGTCGGTTAAGAGCGTTCGCACCGGCGCCATTGCGATCGGCTCGGGCGGAGATCTCACGGTTGGTGATGGCACGAGTCGCAACTCTTCGCTTACGGTGACGACCGATGGTGGCACGATCACCGCGGCCAACAACGTGATCGTTTACGGCCCAACCGCATCTTTGACCGCGGGCAACGCAACGATCAGCCAAACCGGAATGCTCCAGATCGGAGCCGGCAGTCCTGCCGACGGTAGTTTGACCGTCAATTCCGGCACTGCCGACACGACGCTCGCCAATGCCCAGGTCTACGGAACTGGCACCCTGAATGTTAATGCGACCGGCAACAACGTCTCCGTTACCTCTGGTGCAGGCCGTCTGGCAGTCACCGCGACCGCAGCTGCGGCGCTCACTGCTCACTCCGCTGGAAACCTCACTGTCAATACTTCGAAGGCGGGCTCTGTCACTTTGACCACCGATACTGGCAGTATTCTTTCAGGTGGCACGATCACGACGGCGGGTGCCGTCTCCGCGACGGTTACCACCCTCGGGAAAGACGTCGCACTTACCCTCAAGGGCGCGCCGGCTAGTCTCACCCTGACGAACACGGGTGGAACGTTCGGAACCGTTTCCTACACGCAGAATACAGGTGATGTTGCCGTTCCGACGATCTCGACGAACAACATCGCGGTGAACGTGGTTGCCGGCAATCTTACTTTGGCTGGTAGCCAATCCGTAACCGGCAACGCTACTTATATGGCTGGTGCGGGCCTCGCCACGCTGGGGCAGAACATCAGCGCGGGTAATCTTACGGTCAGTGCCGCCGGTGACATCACTGGCGCCGGCACGATCGACTCCGCGGGTGCGGTCAACATCACGAGCACGGGTGGTGTGTATAACGTGACTGGAGCAATCGGTGGCGGCACCGCCCCGGCTTCAGTAACAATTAACGCGAATAAGAGCGCCACGCTGGGTGCAGTCACGGCGACCGCGTTGTCGGTCACGGCCGGAACGGATATTGCCCAAAACGGCGCCGTTAATTCAACCGGTACAGCCGGCACGGTCGCGTATTCGACGACGGGTGGCAATGTCACCGTTGCTTCTACGATCGGTGGTACGGTGGCACCCAAAACGGTCACTATCACTGGCAAGAAGGTCGACCTGAATGGCGCTATCACGGCCACGGCAGCAGGAGCAGTGAATGTCACTGCGAGCACTGGCAACCTAACCCAGACCGCTGCGATATCCGCTGGGAACGTGACCCTTGCGGCCACGGCCGGCAACGTTGATACCTCGGCGTCCACGGTTGCGGGTTCGACGAAGGCGACAATTACCGCTGGCGGCAATGTCACCCTTGGTGGTGTCACGACCCCCACGCTCACGGTTACGGGCGCCAATAATGTCACCGCTGCGGCAATCACCGCAACTGGTGGAAATGTCACGCTTACCGGTACAGCGGGTAACGTGACGTTCGGAGGCGCAGTCGCAGCTGGAAATCTCACGGTTTCGGCCGGGAAGAAGATCACTCAGAATGCCGGCGGAACTCTGACGCTCGCCACCAGTGGCAATCTCACGGCGACGGGCAATATCTCTCTTGCTGATGCAGTGACATCGCCGACGTTGGTCCTCAACGGCGCAGCTGTCCTTGAGTCCGGAGCGGGTGCCATCACCTCGAGTGGAAATTCCACCGTCACCGCAGGGAGTATCTCCCTCGGAGGGGCAAATGCATTCACGAACCTTGCGCTCAACAACGGCTCTGCGGACGCGACCGTCAATAACACGGGAGCTGGAGCGGTCACGTTGACCAGCACGAATGTCACCGGAAATGTGACAATTGCGGCCACGGCCGGCGGCATCGTTCTTGGCACAGGCGCCTCTGATGCGATTGCGGTCGGAAAGCAGTTGAAACTCACCACAACTGGCGGCGGCACTGTGACAGATGCCACGAATAATACGACCGTCGGTGGCAACCTGACGGTGGACACCAGCGCCGGTAACGGTGTTGTGACATTGGACGGAGCGGCTGGAACCGGCAATGGACTGAATAGCTCCTATGGCCAGGTTAACATCGCCAGTGGTTCGGGTGCGGCCACAATCTTCGAGAACACGGTGCTCAATCTTGGTACGATCACCAGTGGATCATTAACCGCCTACAGCACGAGCGGCATCATCAACTCGGGTGTCATCACGACTGCCGGCGCCGTTAAGGTCGGAGCTGGTACGGCAACGAATCCCCAGTCGATTGCGTTGGATTACAATGATACAACGGCTGGCACGAACCAGATCACTGGCACGATCAGCGTGCTTACCGACCTCGGCCTTCTCTCCTCGGCCAGCCTCGGTAACTATCTTGCCAGCAGCCTTACGGTTGTAAACGGGGCGGCCAACGGCAATCTACTGACACTCACGCCAAACATCTATTCGGCGACGCCGTCCTTCCCGATCAGTCTGACGACCACTGGTGCCATTCAGCTGAAGGTCGGACAGATCAGCACTACCGGAATGCTCAGCCTCACTTCTGGAACCGGCGGAGTCGACGCGACTAATGGTTCAAATACGTTCACCAATGTGACCGTTAAGTCGGACGGGGCCGTCAGTGTTAGCTCCACGAAGGACCTGACTGTGAACAGTGCGGGCGTCACGGGTGTCGCTTCAACCGCTGCCTACACATCCGGTGGTAATCTCACGATTGGCACCTATGGTAGCAGCGCAGGTGGGGCGACAACCTTCACTGCGAGCGCGGGAGCGATTGCTGATTCGGTCACGAACATCTCGATCTACGGGCCTGTCAGCTTCACCGGAAAATCGGTTAGCATCACCAAGGCCGGCCATAGCTTTGGACCGATCACGATCGACACCTCGGCTGCCAACGGCAACGCGACGATCGTCGAGAGCAGCACCTCGAAATACGCGAGCATCAGCACGGGTACTGGCAACTTCGTCGGGACGAGCTCCAATGGCGATATCGTTGAGTCCGGTGCGATCACGACGACTGGAGGGAACGTATCTCTCAGTGCGGTTAACGGTAGCGTGACCATCGATAACACATCCAATAGCATCAAGGGTACGGTCGGCATCATGGCTAAGGGAAGCTCTACAATCAAAAACGCTCTTGATACCTCGCTGGCGAATACCGTTGTTTCGGCGGGCAATCTGACAGTCGACCTGACAAATACCGCTAACAAAGTCATCAAGGAGGCAAGTGGTGCCACCGTCTACACGTATGGTGCGACCGCCTTCAAGGTTGCCGGCACGGGCAACATTACTGTTGCGAATAGTGGCAACCAGTTTGGCGGTTTGACGCTCACCACCGCGAGCGGCAACGCGACGGTCAAGGAGTGGACGACGCTTAATCTCGCTTCGGTCGATACTGGCGGTGGCACCCTCACCGCGACGTCCGAAGGTGGCAGCATCGTTGATTCTGGCAATGTCAGCGCGACCGGGAAGGCATTCTTCACGGCGGCGAACGGGAGCGTGACCTTGACGAAGACCGGCAGCGACTATGGCACCGTCTCGCTCGTTACGGGCGGCAATGCCAGCATCACGGACAAAAACAGCATCGTCCTCGACACGTCCTCTGTGGGTGGAGCCCTTAGCGTAACGGCCGGCTCGGCTGGAACGCTTGGCAGCATCAGCCAGCTGGGCGCCCTCAGTGTGAATGGTAACGCGTCGTTCTCGGCTCCGAATGCCGCGAGCGCCCTGACCTTGAACAATACGGGCAACACCTTCGGCGCCTTCCGGTTTAATACCGGCACGGGCGGCACCCTGATCGATGAGGCCACGACGTTCAACCTCCTTGCCGGCAGCCTGTCCACTGGCGTAGTGACGATTAACACCGCGGGTGACTTCGTCACGTCCGGCACGGGTGGCAGCAGCTTCACCAACAACCTCACGGTCAATGCCACCGGAACCATCACTCCGGGTGCCGGCTCGCTGCTGGTTGTTGGGACGTTCACGGTCAATTCGAACAACACAAAGGACCTGAGCGCGCTCAGCCTCTCGGGCAATCTGGCGGGTAACGCGCCGGTGAACCAGGGCACGGGCACGTACGTCGCGCCCTCTCCGTAATTCTGATAGTTGTTGACTATTAGGTAACGCCGCAAAGGGCGACCGGTTCAACCGGTCGCCCTTTTTTTTGTCCGTGTCTGCAGGTTGTGCCGGATTCCGGTCCACCGATGATGCCGTTGGAGCCGGCAATCAAATTGGGAATGACAGTCCACAAAAAAGGCGTCTGATCGCCAAGGTTACTTCCCGGATCACGCACCACTCGAAGCAGCGTCCTGAGTTCTTCATTATGCGCCTAAGCACTGAATCACGACGGATCCGTTGGTTGGTGTTAGGTCTCGCGTGGCTGGTTGCTGCCACTGCGATCGGAATCCATGCGTGGGAAACCCGGGCCTATCTTGACTTGGTCGGCCGCGCCGGTCTGCGGGGTGCATCGGAAGCCAGCACACCGCTCCGGCAACCGGTGCTGAGCTTCGCGGCTGATGCACAAACATGGATTCGGTACGCTCTGCAGCTCGACGAAGGCCATTCGCTACGTCTGCGCTATACCCACCTGGACAATGCTCCGGTCGGACGGGAAGTGCATTGGAACTCGGCCTGGGCGTGGTTGATCGCCGGAGCCGGCAAATTTCGTCAGGAGCTAACTCATGAGCCGCTGGGCCTGGCCACCGAACGAGCAGCACTCTGGCTGAACCCGGTGGTCTTTCTTGCGCTGATCGCGCTGTTCTCGCATTGGGCGAGCCGCCGCGCCGGAGCGATGGCGGGTGTGGGTGTTGCGCTCGGAATGGTGGGTAGTGCGCGCTTCTTTGAGGGATTCACGCCCGGTTACGTGGATCACCATGGATTGCTCACGGCTGCGGTATTCGGCGTCATCTTGGGGGTTGTTTTCATGGGCGCAGGTTGGTGGCAGCCGGGCGAAGCGGACGGTGTTCGGCTGATACCCGATTCGAGCAAGGCGGTCCGATCGGCCGCGATATTCTCAGCATTCTGTGGCGCCCTTGGCTTGTGGGTTAGCGCTGCCTCGGTGGTGCCGGCGATTGCGATCGCAGGCATCGGCGCGGTTGCCGTGTCGATTGCCCGCGGGCGGACGGCCGCGGCGGGCGGGGCGCTCTTTGACCCGGCTGCTTGGAGGTTGTGGGGCCGGTTCGGTGCTGTTCTTAGCGTCGGCTTCTATCTGCTCGAGTATGCGCCGTCCCATTTTGGAATGCGATTGGAGGCGAACCACCCTCTCTACGCTCTGGCTTGGCTCGGGGGAGGGGAACTGGTTGCGGAGCTTGGGGACGCGTGGGTTCGGCGCCGAGCGCCGAATGGGGTTTTCTGGCTGCGATTGACGTGGGCCAGCGTCGCCGTAGCTGCGGTCCCGATTACGATTCGGCTGGGCGGAGCACGGGTTTTTATGCTGCGGGATCCGTTCATGGCGGCGCTCCATCACCGGATTTTCGAATTCATGAGTCTTCCTGTGCGGCTCCATCTCTTCGGTTGGCGGGACGTCGTCAGCGCACTGAACTTGGAATCAATCCCGATCGTCGCTGGTATCGCTTTGCTCGTGTGGCTGCGGCGACATGCATCGTTGATCCTCTGGTATGCGGTTGGCACCGCCGCCGCGTTTCTGGCCATGGGTTTCTGGCAGGAGCGCTGGCTCCTGAACAGCAGCGGTCCCATGCTCTGCCTGGCGCTCGTCATCCTCGCGGTGATGGCGACCCGCGGCGGCTGGATGGGACATCCTGCGACCCTCGTGGTGCTTGCGGGTGCGCTCTACCTGCCGCCTGACGCAACCCGAATAATCCAAGTCCATCGCTTCCTCGCTGGAAAGGCAATCGATGCAAAGGATGCCCTCCAGCCGCTTTTTCGTGACGTGGCGGCGGCGTTGCGGAATTCCCAGCCCAAGGGCCAGATTGTCCTTCTTTCGAGTCCAAACAGCTCAACCGGGGTGGGGTACTACGGACGCTTCGAGACAATCGGAACGCTGTATTGGGAAAACGACGCCGGGTTGAAGACGGCGGCGGAGATATTCTCCGCCCAGAACGATGACGACGCGGCCGCACTTATCCGGGCTCACGGGATCACGCACATTGCGATGATTTCCGAGGAAAACTTTCTCGCCCCATATTTCGAGCTCCTGCATCCGAAGGCGCCGCCCGATGCGGTCAAACGCACGTTCGGATACCGGCTGATGGTTACTCGACAAATTCCAGCGTGGCTGGAAATTCTCCCCTACAGCGTACCTCCGGAGCTGCGGGGACTTGGGGTCACAGTCCTACTGTATAAGGTTAACTTTGGCCAGACGGTCGAGGACGCCATGTACCATCTCGCGATGGCGCAGGTCGCTCAAGGCCAGGCAAACGCAGCCGTCCAGACGGCTAACGAGATCGTCAAGCGGTTGCCGAATGACCCCCAGTCATGGGTTCGGCGAGCAGAAGTCCTGATTGCCGAGCGGCACTGGGACGACGCAATTGCGCCGGCCAACGTTGGCATAATGCTGGCGCCGCGTCGCGAGCAACAGCGCATCTGTTTCGCCGTAGCGAAGCTCTTTTCCGGTGGTGGCGCTGCGCCCTATGCTGCCCAGATGTACCGGAGAGGGCTGACGTATGGGTTTGATCCCGAAGCCGCCGTAAACCTCGCGTGGATCCTGGCCACCTCACCCGATGATACCGTGAGGAACGGCGCCCAGGCACTCCAATTAGTCCAACGCGTGGTGTCGACCGACCGTACGTCGATTGCGGCGCTGGATTGCGAGGCGGCAGCGTTTGCCGAATGCGGTCGTTTCTCCGAAGCGGTGAACGTGGTCGAGACGGCCTTGAAGTTGGCTGGCTCCGACCTCGAGAAAGCAGCAGAACTCCAGAAGCGCCTCGCTGCCTACCGCGCCAATCGTCCATGGCGGCAGTAATCGTCGTTTGCATTGCCTCCGGGCTCGCTGCTGGTCCTTATCGGCGGAAATGGTTTCTGTGAAGGATGTGGCATCGAGGGCGGCCAAGCGGCCTGATACGAGTGCGCCGGCGGTAATCCAGGTCGAACACCTGACCAAGGCATATCGCCGGAACGTTTCGCTTCGTTCGGTGCTATCCCGCGAACTCGGGTTGTCCGGTCACAACGGAAGCCGTGACGGTGCAGTCGTGGCCCTGGACGACGTCACGTTCTGTGTTCGTCGGGGAGAGGCTTTTGGGATCATCGGTCGCAACGGGGCGGGCAAGAGCACCCTGCTGCAGATTGTGGCGGGCACGTTGCAGGCGACGTCCGGAAAATGCCATGTCGACGGTCGCGTCACTGCCTTGTTGGAACTTGGCTCGGGCTTCAATCCCGAGTTTACCGGCCGGGAAAATATCTATCTCGCCGGCGCGATTCTCGGAATTTCGCGCGCCGACATGGAACGGAAGTACGATCGGATCGCCGCGTTCGCCGATATCGGTGATTTCATCGAGCGGCCGGTGAAAACGTATTCGACCGGCATGTTGATGCGCGTCGCGTTTTCCGTTGCGATCTCGGTCGAGCCCGACGTGCTGATCATCGACGAGGCGCTGAGCGTCGGCGACATCCTGTTCCAGCAGAAATGCAGCCGTCGGCTGCACGAATTGGTCGACGCCGGCGTGACGCTTCTCGTCGTGACGCACGACGTTGCGTTCGTCGTGAACATGTGCCAACGGGCGATGTGGCTGGACCGCGGCAAGGTGCGGTATTCCGGCGAGGCGGGGGCATGCGTTCGCGAGTACGTTGCGGCGATGGCCGCCATTTCCGGCAACGCTCCGGCGCCCTCGGACACGTTCGAATCGTTGACCGTGGCGGAATTGCCCAGTGCTCCCGAACTGGCGTTGAACGACAAGGAGCGGTTGGGGGACCGTGGCGTCCGTGTCGCCCGGGCGTGGTTGCTGCATACGGACGGGGGGCCGGGCGCAACGTACCGCGTTGGAGATTGGGCGGTGGTCGTGATGGTTGTGACCGCAGACCGCGCGGCCAGCGGAGTCAGCGCCGGCTGCGAACTCCGCGATCGACACGGACAGGTAATCTTCGCGACCGGATTGCGTGTCGCCCGTCGCTTGATTGCGGAGATTCCGGCGGGTCAGCAAGCGGTCGTCAGCATTCGATTCCAACTCGAACTGCAGCCGGGCCAATACACACTCGATTTGGGCTGCGGAGCTGGAAGGGAAGACGACAACACGTGGGACCGGGTCCTGAACGCGACGGTGGTCGAAGTGTCGACCACCCCGGATCAGGAGATCGTGCACGGCTTGGTTCGCCTGCCGTACCAAATTGGCATCTCCCGACTTGGCTGACCGGCCACGTCTGACAACCCGGCCGGGTCCTGCCGTGAGGCACGCGGCAAGAATGGCCGCTGAAACGGGAACAGAGTCCCGAGTCGGCGCCGCTGCGCTGACCGGGCGAGAGCAGTTGAAAGAAAGATCTAGCCGATCGCCGGCGCAATGTTTCAGGTGGCAGGGCTGGGACTCCGCTCCCAGCCAGCCATGGCGCGGAATGGACTCCGCGCCCTACCGGCGGCTACGACTCAAGTTACACTGCTCTAAATCACCTCGGCGAACGAGCGGCGCAGGAGCATGAAGCAGGTGTAGCCAAGCACGAACACTGCGACCGAGACTCCGTACACGTAGCCGAGCCAATACCAGTCCATCGGCTGCTGCCAAAGAACAACCCGGCGGCCGAGGTCCAGAATCTGCAGCAGCGGATTGAATCGAAGTATCTGCCAGGCATACGGGACATCCTTCATCTTTGTCGGCGCGAACATGACGGCACTCGCAAACTGAAGCGAAGTACCCAAAAACGGTGTCAGTTGCGCCACGTCGCGAACAAAGACGCCGATGGCTGAAAGGGCCCACCCGATTCCCAGTGCGAGCATCAGCATTGGCAATACGAGTACCGGCAGCCAAAGGAAACTCCAGGAAACACCGACGGATCCGAAGAAGCTGCCCAGCAGCACGAGGGCAAGACTGACAGCGAGGTGGTACGCGGCATCGCCGATTTTCGCCAGCGGCAGGACTTCGAGCGGAAACACGACTTTTTTCACGAAATTCGGATTCGTGGCGATGACCAGCGGTCCCCAGCCCAGCATTTCCGCGAACACTTGAAACATCGCGAGGCCGAAGAAGGTGGCCACAACGTAATCGAACTGGTTTTCGTGTGGGAGCACGCCAAACCGGCCGCCGAACATCAGGCCGAAGATGAACCAGTAAAGCAGGAGCATCGACAGCGGGTTGACGAGCGCCCACAAGGCACCCAACCGGCTTCCACGATGCCGAAGTTCGACTTCCCGCACGGCAAACTGCCACGCGAGCTCGCGATGCCGCCACAGATTGCGGACGATGCACCAGGGATTCAGAAGTGCGTTGGCGGACTGGTTAGAGGCCACGATTTGGGTCAGTTTTCCAGCTCCGAACCGCAAAGCGCAACACGCGATTCATCCGCGATCGGAGAATCACAGGAGGCGGTGCCACGGTTTCCATCGTTGTTTTGATTTCGCGAACCGGGGCGTCCGTCGCCGTTCAAGCCCGAGTGACCGGCGCAAGGGTTTGCTCCACGTCATGATTGGAAAGCCTGGCGATGGCGCATCGTTCGTCATCGATGCCGAAGCTCAACAACCATTGGTCGCCATCGCGGGCCGCGCCGGCAGGATAGAGCACGTCGCTGACGGCGGGGTTGAGCTTGGGCATTGCCCGACGGCTGCTCCCAGGAAGCTCGATCGATAGGCTGCGCACCGGCATATCGGTCGGTGCAAAGGGCTTCATTGCGGAGAAACGGTACACCGAGGGCACGTACCGGTAGCCGTCATTGCCGTTTTCGACCGAGTGGCAGAAGGAGTAAAAGTGCCTTCCGAGTATCTGCGGTGGGGCGCCGCCGCGAAGCCCGCCGTGAACCTGTGCAAATCCATCCGGGTTCGGAACGACTTGCCCAAAATCGGCGAACACGATCGGTCCAGCACCGCTGACCGCAAACGTCAGGATCCGGTGCGGATTGATCGAATACACCGCATGCAGTCCGTCCCGTTCGAAGAACGTCCAGTTCTTTTCGAGCTTCTGGCGTTGACCACGCAACCTGAATTCGCGCGGTGGGCCGATGGGCCGGAGGGTTCGGTCATCAATCTCCTGCAGGAACTGGTGATTCTGCGGCTCATGCCAGCCGGAGTTCCAATGAACGAATTGCCGGCCGGCCAGCCGGTAGAGTCGGGGATCGGCAAACCAGACTGAGGCTTCCGGTGCGAAATCCTGGGGCCGGGGAAAATGAATCCAGTCGCTCCACGGCACCACGGATCCGGCGACGACGCGCAGCTTGTCATCCAGGCGACACATGGCGATCCGGCGTCTCAGTCCCGGTTCGCTCACAATCCGGAAGGCGAGCAACCAGCCGGTACCGTCACGCACGAGACCGGGATTGAACGTCCGGACGACGCCGGCTGCATCCTTCCATTCGTCCGGCATCAATTCGTGGTTTTCGAATACGCGTAGCATCGAGAAACGATCGTCAGCGGGCGGAGACCAAATGCTATTGCCGGAAGAACTTCCGGATGCTGCCGCAGACTTCCTCGATTTGTTTTTCCGAATGGTGCGGTCCAATCGGCAGGCTTAGCACCTCGGCTGCGAGTTTCTCGGCGATCGGGAAATCGCCCCGGCCCCAGCCTGCATCCGCGTAGGCGGGGGTGAGGTGAGGGGGAGCGGGGTAGTGAACCTGCGTTCCGATACCGCTCGCTTTCAGGTGTTCCTGCAAGGCGTCGCGACGCGCCGTACGAATCACGTACAGATGCCAGACGGGTTGTGCCCAATCGGGAACGAGGGGAAGGACCAGATCGCCGACGCCGGTCAGCCGAGCGCGGTATTGTTCGGCACATCGGGCGCGACGTGCATTCCATTCAGACAAGTGCGGAAGTTTCGCGCGCAGGAACGCCGCCTGAAGCTCGCTCAGCCGCGAATTCAATCCGACGTAGTCGTGGCGGTAGCGCTCTTTTGAGCCGTAATTGCGCAAGTGCCTGATTTTGTCTGCGAGCGCCGTATCGTTTGTGGTGACAGCGCCGCCATCGGCGAAGGCACCCAGGTTCTTGCTCGGGTAAAAGCTGATCCCGGCGGCGTCACCCAGAGCTCCGGCTTCGATCCAGAATTCGGGGATGGAATCGGAAGACGGGGCTGCCATCGCGCCGATGTTGGCACTGCCCAGGACGCGGTACCGCGCGCCATGTGATTGCGCAGCATCCTCAATGACGCGCAAGCCGTGCCTGGCCGCGAATGCATTGATCCGTGCCATGTCCGCCGGCTGGCCATAAAGATGGATCGGCAGGATTGCCTTCGTCCTCGACGTCATTGCGCCGGCAAGACCCTCGGGATCGAGATTGTAGGTCCGGATGTCCGGCTCGCAGGGGACAGGGCGGGCTCCCACGTGAGTCACCGCCAGCCACGTGGCGATGTAACCATTCGAAGGTACGATCACTTCGTCGCCCGGCCCGATTCCCAACGCCATCAAAATCAGTTGGAGAGCTTCCAGCCCGTTCGCGACGCCGACGCAGTGAGATACGCCAACGCTGGCCCGGTACTCCCGCTCAAAGGCGTCCAACTCCTGGCCCAGGAGAAACCAGCCGGAATCCATCACCCGCCGGTAGGCCGCATCAAACTCCGCACGGAGTTCATCGACCGCCGGTTTGAGATCGAGAATCGGGATGTTCATCGTTTTCGCAGCGGCGAAAACTAGACGAATTTCAACTTCCGGGCGGCAAAGGCGACCATCTTGAGCAGCAGCCAGCCATGGCGCCACCGCTGGATGTTCGTCGTTCCGTAGGTGCGCTCGCGGTAGCGGATCGGAACATCCGCGATTTTCAGGTTCAGTTTGGCCGCGCCAAACAACAGGTCGAAGTCGCCAAACGGATCGAAGTCGCCGAAATACGCCCGATTCGCCGCGATCTGTTCGTACCGCGCGCGAGTCAGGACTTTGGTCCCGCAGAGCGTGTCTTTCACCGGCTGACCCAGCAGCCAGGAGAAGATCAGGCCGAACGCCTTGTTGGCGCAAAGGTTCAGAAACTGCATCGCCTCCTGTTCCATTGGGTAGACCAAACGGACCCCGTTCGCGAACTCAGCCCGTCCGCTCGCAATCACCTCATAAAACTTCGGAAGTTCCTCGGGCGGCATCGTCAGATCGGCGTCGAGGATCATGAGGATATCACCCGTCGCGGCGGCAAATCCGGCCCGCACCGCGTCGCCCTTCCCCTTGCCCGGCTGCTGGAGGATCTTGATTTTCCGGTCGGGATTCGACGCGGCGACGCGCTGGATCTCGGCCCAGGTGTTGTCGCGCGAGTGGCCCTCAACGAAGATTATCTCCGTGCCGCCGCCCATTTCCGGAGTGCGGGCGACGGCAGCGGGAATGTTTCCGGCTTCATTGCGGGCCGGGATGATGATCGAAACTGTTTTCGGGCGGATTCCATTGTGGCGGGCGGGCCGAGCGACGAGAAAAATCGTCAGGCAAAACCACTGGAGCAGCGGTGCGAGCCAGCGGTTCAAAGCCGTCCCGAATCCAAGCATCCGGAACGGCACCAATATCCGATTCTGCCGCGACACGAGATCCCAGCCGGCAAGGTGCAGGAGATTCAGGACATCAGATGTGGCCAGCCAGCTGTTCTGTGGCTGTGTTGCCTTCAGACCAAGCCAGCGCGCCGCCGTCAGCAGTGGACGCCACAGCGTATTTTGAAAGTTGACGAGCAAGCGGGTATCGGGGTGGGCGACACGGTGGAGGCGTTCGAGCAGGTGCTGAACATCGGCGGCGAGATTCAGCGTGTCGGAAATGATGATGACGTCGAATTTCCGATCGAGCGCGAGCAGTTCGCCCGCCTGAACGTGGAACTCCGCGTCCGGCACCCGTTGCCGTGCCGCTGCGATTTGGCGTTCGGACACGTCGATCCCCGTCTTGTGCGCAGCGGGAATGCGCGCGAGCAGGTCGCCCGATCCGCAACCGATCTCGAGCACACTGGCGGTCGCAGGGACCAGGAGCCGGTAATATCGCGCCAGCCAGGCGCGATACTGACGAGCGCCCCAGAGCGGCCGGGTTGCCGCGACATCGTAGAACGTTCGCACGCGTTCCAGGTGTTCGCGACCAAGGGCCGAAATGTGCGCAGCGGAAACTTCGGTCGCTTGAGACTCAGGAGAAAGTACGCCGGGCATCGGATGGAAAATGCATTGGGTTGGACGAGCGCGACGATCGGCTCGGTCGAACCGTGACATCACGGGAACCTTGGCGACCTTTTCGCGTCACGAAAACCATATTCAGTTTTTGCGCAGTAAAAAGCTTTGCAATCGCTGGTGAAATCCCGCGGTCTGACCATTCAAAATCGTCACGCTTCATGTTGTTCTTCGGATCAAGGACTCGGCGGACGGTCCAGCGCACGCTGTCAGCGATCGTCGCGGGACTGATGCTGACGTGCGCCCGCGCCGAGACTCCGGCGACCACTGGAATGCTGCCGGAGGATTATCTTCCCGGCCTGAAGCTGCTCCTCGAGGACGCGGTCAAGCAGTCGCCGCAGATGCTGCTCCAGCAAATCGAAATTGTCCGCCGGGAAGCCCAGATCTACGAGCGGGATTACCAGCGGTATCCGAATGTCGGGGGGAATTTCCGCTACGACGCGACGCAGCAGTCGGTGACCGGCAGCGCGGCGACGCGAAGCAGCGGCTTGTTCTACAGCATGCAGGTGAATCAGGCGGTGTTTCACTGGGGTGAAATCAAGCACCAAAGTCAGATCGCCCGGCTCGATGTCGCGATTGCGCAAAAAAACTATGCGGAGGCGTTTCGCGTCCTGGCGCTCCAGATCCGGCAGACTTACCTCGACTTGATCGCCCGCAATGCCCAGCTCCGGCAGGCGCGCTTTACGCTGAAACTGAAGGAGGCTGACCTCGCCAGTGCCCGCGAGCGGCTGGCGCATGGAACCACCTCGCCGCTGGATGTCGCGAGCCGGCAGGTGACGCGCGACGAGGCGGAACTCGATGTCGAGCGCCAGCGGGCGCAATTCGATTCGCTCCGGCGGGCCCTGAGCCGGATGGCGGGACTTCCGAAGGACATTCCCGCCGAACAGATCCCGGCGGAAATTCCCCAGCCGCGTTACGACAGCGCGCGGACGGCGCAATTGCTGGCGGACTTTTTGCGGGACGGTGCGAAGGACACGTTCAAAGCGCAGGTTGCCGATCTGAACGCGAAAGAGGCCGACTTGAACTATCGGATCGCCAGGGTCCGGCTGCTGCCGAAAATCAACGCCTCCTTCAGCCATGACCGAAACAGCTGGACGACCATCGGTGGCACGAACGTATCGCAAACGGCGCTGACCAATGACACCCTCGAGGTACGCGGCGACTGGAATGTCTTCGATGGATTTGCGACGAAGGGCTACAAGCTGGAAGCCCTGGCGCAAAAGCGGGCGGCCGAGCACCAGAAACAAATTGAAATTGATGCCGCCATGGACGAGGCGCAGCGCCTGGCCCGGATGGTGGATATCGATGCCCGGGCGATGCAACTCGCGCAGGAGCACCTCGGCGGTGCGATGTCCGGGGTTGCCACCGCGCAGGAGGACATGAAGGCGGGACGAGCGTCGCAGACCGACCTCGACGCCGCGACGTCGCTGCAACGTCTCGCCGAGTGGAATGTGGCGATGGCAAGGGATGCATTCCTGTCCGACTGGGCCGCCTTTGTCTCGCGCACTTCGGGCGATCCTGCCCTCAACCAGCTTCCCTACCGTTATGTCCGCGCAACCCGCTAAACCACGTCTCGTGCTCAAGACCGGCATCGCGATTGTCGTCGTGGTGGTGCTGGTGCTCGTCTTGTTCAACCAGTTCCGGTCGACGGCATCCGTTGCCACCGTCTATCGGGGTACCGCCGTGGATTCGGTGACCGGAAGCGTCGTCGTCCACGCGGACAAGGACCTGCAGGAGATCAAGAGCGAGATGGCCGGACGCGTCATCTGGATCGATCCACGGCAGCTCGGACAGCCCTTCAAGAAGGGAGAACCGATCGTCAAGCTGGATGCGAGTGATCTGGAACGGCAGAAAAAACAGGCGGCGGACGATTTCAACGCGCAGCTCGAGCGCACGAAACTGCAGCAAAAGACGGATCCGACGCTGGTCATCGCCCAGGAAAAGCTTGATCGCGCCAAGCTCGCGTTCAGCCGCCACGAGATTTCCGAGACCGACGCCAAGAACGCGCAACGTGAATTCGACAATGTCCAAACGAACCTGGCGCTGGCGGATCTGGATCTGAAGCAGAAGAAGATCGATTTCGATTACGCCCAGCAAACCCTGCAGCGGCAAATCGACGAAATGACGATTCGGGCACCGATGGATGGCATCGTCCAGTCGGTGATGGTTGCGCCTGGTGCGCTGATCGGGCAGAACACGACGGTCGCCACCTTCTTTTCAAACGAACGGGTCGTGATCGCGAAAGTGGGGGAGGAGGAGATCGGCAAGGTCAAAGTCGGGCAACCGGCCGAGGTGCGGTTGCTGAATCTCGGGGACGAACTGTTCTCCGCCAAGGTCACGACGATCCTTCCGTTCGCCGATCCGGACACGCAGCGGTACAGCGTGTATCTCGACGTGAAGGCCAACCCTTCACAATTGAAGCCGTTCAGCACCGGCGAAGCGACGATCACGGTCGGCGTCCACCAAAACCAGCCCCTGATCCCGCGCCGCGCGCTCTTCAACGACGATTACGTCTTCGTGGTCAAGGGAGGCGTGGTGGAAAAACGGCGCGTCACGGTCGGATACCGGGCGCTGAATCTCGCCGAAATCACCGGAAACCTGAGTCCCGGCGAACAGGTGATCGTCGACGACCTGGATCAGTTTCGCGACGGGCAACACGTCCGCGTCGAGGAGGCAAAATAGCGCGTAATGTCACCGAACCTGCGCATCGCCTTTCGGTTTCTCACCGCCAAGAAGCGGGCGATGTTGATGAGCCTTTCCTGCACGATCCTGGGCGTGGGCTTGTTCATCGTCACCCAGGCGACCACGAGCGGGTTCGAACAGTTCTTCATTCGGACGATCCTGGGCACCGACGGCGCGATGCGAATAGAGGACCGGATGCAGGACACGATGCGAAGCATGGCCGCGGGTCGCGGTTCGAATTTCGAAGTCCGCCAAAGCGAGGGCGTGAAGTACATCGAAGGAATCGACTTTCCGGACGTCATCATGAAGCAGGTTGAGTCGTTCGCCGGCGTCCGCGGAGTCTCCGAGGTGGTCAGGGGCAACGTGCGCGTCACGAGTTCGTTCAAATCCGAAGACGCCCAGGTTTTCGGCATCAACCTTGACCACCATCTTCGCGTCTCCGACCTCGGCCAGCAGGTCGTCGCCGGCAGCCTGGAAAGTTTTCGAGAGTCGCCGTCGGCCGCCTTGATCGGACGGGTTCTCGCCGACCGGCTGCAACTGACCGTCGGCGATTCGTTCGTCATCAATGCGCATGGCGAGGTCGGGCGCTACCACGTCGGCGCGATCTACGAGACGGGCGTCCGCGACATCGACAAGTTGCGCATCTACATCAACCTGAGCGAGGCGCGATCGCTTTTGAAGAAGCCGAGCGGAGCGAGTTTCATCCAGATCAACCTCTTCAACCCCGACCGCGCACCGGCGCTGTCCGAGCACATGCAGGACGTGCTCCACTACAAGGTGACGCCTTGGGAGGAACGGGAAAAAACCTGGCTGGCGGTCTTTCGGGCGCTGCGAATCTCGTCGGCGATCACCGTGACCGTGTTCACCCTCATCGCCGGATTGGCGATGTTCAACACGCTCGCGATGATCGTGCTCGAGAAGACGAAGGACATCGCGATCCTGCGTTCCATGGGGTACGAGCGGCGTGACGTCACGCGGATCTTCCTCTGGCAGGCCGGGATCGTGCTCACGATCGGTTCCGCGATGGGAGCAATCCTCGGCACGGTCGTCACGTGGGGGGTGGGGCGGGTCCCCCTCCCGATCAATGGTATTTTCAAGACCGAACACTTCATCGTCAGCCTCGAATTCCAACAGTACTTCTTCGCCGTCGTGACGGCGGTCATCATGGTGATGGTGGCAAGTCTGATCCCGGCCCGCCGTGCCGCGCGGCTCGAGCCGGGTGACATCATCCGCGGCACCGCAGCCTAGGCTTCCTGGTGAACGAATCGAAACTAGCCCTGCGGTGCACCGGCCTGCACCGGTTCCTCGGACAGGACGAGGGTCGGGTGCACGTGCTGAAAGGCGTTTCTTTCGAGGCGCGGCGCGGCGAAGTGTACGCGATCGTCGGTCCCTCCGGTTGCGGCAAGAGCACCCTGCTTTACCTCCTCGGACTGCTCGATCAACCCAACGAGGGCCAGATCGAGATCAACGGGCGGCTGATGTCGAACACCGACGACGTGGCGCGGACCGCGGCGCGCGGGGAGCACATCGGGTTCGTATTTCAATTTCACTTCCTGATGCTCGAATTCACCGCCCTGGAGAACGTGATGATGCCGATGCGGAAGCTTGGACGGCTGCCGGTGCCCGCGATGGAGGCAAGGGCGCATGCGTTGCTGGAATCGGTCGGGCTGGGCGACAAGACCCACCGCATCGGAACACACCTCTCCGGCGGGGAACAGCAGCGCGTCGCCATTGCCCGGGCGCTGGCCAACGAACCGACTATTCTCCTCGCCGACGAACCCACCGGGAATCTCGACGTCCGAAACTCCGCCCTGGTGTTCGAGATGCTGACGAAGCTTGCGAAGGACCAGGGACAGGCGGTGGTCCTGGTGACGCACAATCCCGAAATCGCGCAACGGTGCGACCACACCAGGACGATGCGCGACGGGGTTTTCGTCTGAGCATCCGTTGTCGCCGGCGTGCTCCAAATCCCGGAGCTGCGGATGAATACCGTCCCCGCCGATGGTTGAGCTGGACTGAAACGGGCCGGCCGCGACGCTGCTCGGTGGCGATTCAATGCCGAGTCCGTGCAGACGTGTGTCACCTGACGCAACAATTAGGGCGCGGCGTTTCACGCTCTGCCGCTTCTAATTCTTCAATTAAGAGAATCTCCGGCGGAAATTTTGGTTTACATCGTAAAAACCGGTCCCTTGTTTCGAAGGCGATTTTCTACTTCCCACCTGCTCCCACACAGTTCCCGTCGCTTCCGTGACCCACGACCCATCGCGAAAGGAGTTTTTCGCCAAGCTGACTGCTTTGGCCGCCGTCCCCATGCTGTTCTCGAAGCTACGCTTCCTGACGAAGACGGCCGTCCCAATCTCGGCGCCATCCGGCGTGAAGTCGGGACCGATGTCGGTGCGAACTGACTCCCGAGCGGTGGCTCGCCGCGATTCGGTTGCCTAACGACCGCCACCGCGCCGCCCCTCTTCCGTCATGTCGAAACTTTTCCCCAAATCGGCCAACAAGCTGCCGCTGCAGATCGTAATCTACCTCGTCGTCTTGGGGAGTATCGCGACGGCGGCGGTGACGTACTACATGACGCCGAAGTACACGCGCGTCGGGTATGCCCCGGTGCAGCCCGTGCCCTTCAGCCATGCCCAGCATGTCGGCGAAGTGGGGCTCGATTGCCGGTACTGCCACTCGAACGTCGAGATCTCGGGACACTCGAACATTCCGACGGCGCAGACGTGCATGAACTGCCACAGCATCATCAAGAAGGACAGCCCGCTGCTCGCGCCCGTGCGTGAAAGTTACGCCAAGGGAACACCTGTGCCGTGGGTGTGGATTCATACCACGCCCGACTACGCCTATTTCAACCACGCCATCCACGTGAACCGCGGCATCTCGTGCGTCGAGTGCCATGGCAAGATCAACGAGATGGACACCGTCACCCACATGCAGCCGCTGAGCATGAGCTTCTGCCTCAACTGCCACAAGGATCCGGCTCCGCAGCTGCGCAATCCGAAGGACGTCTTTAACCTCGATTCCAAGCGGCTGTACGATCAGGGCCCGCAGGGCGTCGCCCAGGCGGTGAAGTACGTGCACAATTGGAAAGTGATGCCCCCGCAAAGCTGCTCCGGCTGCCATCGATGAAACGCAAATTTGAACATCCCGCTCCGTCGCAGCGCGAACTGAACGGCCCGAAGTACTGGCGCAGCCTCGACGAACTGGCCGAAACGCCGGGCTTCAAGGCTCAGCTCGAGCGGGAGTTCCCGGAGGGCGCCTCCACGTTGGAGGGCGTCGATCGTCGGGCGTTCATGAAGATCATGGCGGCGTCGTTCGCCCTCGGCGGGGTTGGACTCGCGGGATGTCGGCGTCCGGAGCGCAACATTCTTCCGTTCGGGAAATCGGTCGAGGGTGTCATCCCCGGTCTGCCGCAGTACTACGCGACGGCGATGCCCCTGCGGAATGCGGCGATTCCTCTGCTGGCGGAAACGCACCAGGGGCGTCCGACGAAGCTCGAGGGCAACCCGACCTATGCGTCGTTCGGCGGGCGGGCGACAATTCTCGCGCAGGCCTCGATCCTCGACCTCTATGATCCGGACCGGGCCAAAACGCATCTCCGGCGCGGCGCCGCCATCAGCGCCGACGACGTGACCGCGCTGCTGGCCGACGTTTCCAAGCGATATTCGAGCGGAGAGGGGGCCGGACTCGCGTTTCTCGCTGAGCAATCGTCCTCCCCGACCCGTGCTCGCCTGATGCGGGCGTTGCGCCAGAAATTCCCGCGTGCGCTCTGGGCGGAATACGAACCGCTGTCGGATGAACCGCCGATTGCCGCCGCTCAGGCGGCGTTCGGAGCGAATGTCAAACCGGTCTACCAGTTCGCCAAGGCGAAGCGTATCGTCTCGATCGATTGTGACTTTCTCCACGCGGAAGCAGGGGCCCTCTTTAATGCGCGTGGATTCGCCGCCGGCCGCCGGCTGACATCGCCGAAGGATCCGATGAACCGCCTTTACGTTGCGGAGAGTGCGTTGACGCTCACCGGCACGATGGCGGACCACCGGCTCCGCCTGGCCTCGAGCCACATGTTTGGCTTCGCTGCGGCGCTGGCCGTCGCGTTGGGCCAGCAGGTGACCGGGATCGATGATCTTTCGTCCTACGCCGCGGGTACGGAGGTGAAGCCGGAGTGGATCAAGGCTTGTGCTGACGACCTCCGCGAGCACGCCGGCAATTCCCTGGTGGTCGCCGGCGCACATCTCCCAGTCGAGGTGCACGGTCTGGTGTACGCGATCAATGCCGCGCTCGGAAACATCGGTCAAACGGTCGAATTCGTGCAGGCCGAACCGACGTCGGCGGCGTCGATCACGGATTTAGCCGGTGCGATCAAGGGCGGCTCGGTGAAGACACTTTTCGTGCTGGGCGGCAATCCGGTCTACAACGCGCCAGCCGATCTCAACTGGAGCGAACTGCAGAAGTCGGTCCCCGAGGTCGTTCGTTTCGGCTATTACGTCGATGAAACCTCGGCGTCCGCGACCGTGCATCTTGCCGCCGCCCATTACCTCGAGTCCTGGGGCGATGCCCGGACGATCGACGGCACGATTGTCCCGATTCAGCCGATGATCATGCCGCTGTTTGGCGGCCTGACGGAGAACGAGATCCTCGCGCGGCTGGCGGGTGACGCAAATCCAGACCCCTACGAACTGGTACGGACGACCATCACGCAGATTGCCGGTGGCGACCAGGACCATGCGATTCGCCGTTTTCTCCACGACGGGTTGCTCGAGAATTCCGCGTATCAGAAGGCGACCGTGGCGTTCAATGCCCGCGACGCAGCGAACCTATTCCGCGGTGCCCGCCAGGCGGCTCCGGTGGATGCCGCAAATCTCGAAATCCGTTTCGCCGTCGACCACAAGATGGATGACGGCCGGTTCGCGAACAATGGCTGGCTGCAGGAGATTTCCGACCCGGTCACGAAGATTTCCTGGGACAATGTGATCCAGGTCAGCCCGAAACTCGCCCGGGAACTCGGCATCTACCCGAAGGGATCGGTGCTGCAGGTGGCGCGCATCGAGGAGGGCGAACTGGACTCGTTGTCCCGTGAGCAGGCCCATGTCGGCGAGATCACTGTCGGCAACCGCAAGATTCGGGGTCCGGTGCACATTCAGCCCGGACTCGCGGCGTATTCAGTCGTGGTCACGCTTGGCTACGGCCGGGCAAAGTCGGGTCACATCGGTACGGGCGCCGGCTATGATGCGTACGCCTTGCGCACGACCGACGCGATGTACATTGCGAACGGTGCGAAGCTCTCGATCACCGCGGAGCGTTACGCCCTGGCCAACACCCAGGCCCATTGGTCGATGGAAGGCCGCGACCTTATCCGCGAGGCAAACTACACGGAATACCGCGACAACCCGACATTCGTTCGCCAGGTGGGAATGGAGGCGGAGACGCCTCCGACGGTTGGCGCCGTGGGCCTCGCGATGAACGCGCAACAGCGCGCGACTGAGATTCCGCGCGGCAATTCGCTCTACTCCACACCGAACAAGCAGCACGGCGGGTTCGACGGCGTCAACCAGTGGGGAATGGCGATTGATCTGAACACCTGCATCGGCTGCAACGCGTGCGTGATTGCCTGTCAGGCGGAAAACAACGTGCCGATTGTCGGAAAGGAGCAGTCTCTCCGTGGGCGCCAGATGCACTGGATCCGGATCGACCGGTATTATTCCGACGGCGAGATCGATTCGGCTGCGTTCGGCGGCGAGGGCAACAAGCGGTTGCCGGAGGATCCGCAGGTTTCACTCCAGCCGGTGAATTGCCAGCAATGCGAACTCGCGCCGTGCGAGATGGTGTGCCCGGTGAATGCCACGGTCCATGACGAGGAGGGACTCAATGTCATGGCCTACAATCGCTGCATTGGCACCCGGTACTGCGCGAACAACTGTCCGTACAAGGTCCGTCGCTTCAACTATTTCGACTGGAACCAGCGGCAGCTCGACAGCCTTTACCTGGGGCCGCTCGGGCCGCACGGCATGCCGGAGCTGGTGAAGATGGTGAAGAATCCCGAGGTGACCATTCGCATGCGTGGCGTGATGGAGAAATGCACCTACTGCGTTCAGCGCATCGAAAACGGGAAAATCCGTCACAAGGTAAAGGTGATGCAGGAGTACGGCGCGGACCATGTCTACACCGACGAACAGATCCGTGTGCCGGACGGCGCCGTCGTACCGGCGTGCGCGCAGACCTGCCCGGTGGATGCGATCGTCTTCGGCAACATCCTTGATCCCGACAGCGCCGTGTCCAAGGCGAAGAGCCGGGGCCAGGATTACCAGCTGCTCGGCTACCTGAACACCCGCCCCCGTACGACTTATCTAGCGCGCATGCGTAATCCGAATCCGAAAATGCCAGATTATCGGAACCTGCCGCTCAGCCGGATCGAACACAACCGGAAGAACGAGGGAGAAAACGGCGAGCCCACGGAGAAGCCGGAGGAGCACGAATCCAAGGCCGGGTCCGGCCACTCCGCGATGACCGCGGTGAAACGTCTCGGAGGACTTAGCTAATGGCCCACGCTGATAATGCCGCCCCGGCGCCCGCGATCCTGCAGGAGGTCAAACCTGCAGTGTTGCCTCGCCCCGCGCTCGTCGAGAACAACCGCAGCTTCAACTGGATCACGGAGAAGATCTGCGGCATCATCGAGGGCAAGACGCCCACCTGGTGGTGGTGGTGCTTCATCGTCGCCTGTTTCATGGCGTCGTTCACCGTCGCCGGCATCATCTACCTCGTCGCAACCGGCGTCGGCGTCTGGGGCCACCGGAGTCCCGTGAACTGGGGCTGGCCGATCGTGAACTTCGTGTTCTGGATCGGTATCGGCCACGCGGGTACACTGATCTCCGCAATCTTGTGTCTGCTCCGCCAGAAGTGGCGGACGTCGATCAACCGGGCGGCCGAGGCCATGACAATTTTCGCCGTGGTGTGCGCCGGCATCTTCCCGGTCTTCCATGTCGGTCGCGTGTGGTACGCCTGGTTTCTGGCGCCCGTCCCGAACTACAACGGGATCTGGCAGAACTTCCGCTCGCCGCTGGAATGGGACGTCTTCGCGGTCTCCACCTACGGCACGGTTTCGGTGCTCTTCTGGTATATCGGCATGATCCCGGACCTGGCGATCCTCCGCGACCGTTTCTACCGCGCCGGAAAGAGGGTTCGCTCGTTCTTCTACGGTGTGTTCGCCATGGGCTGGCGCGGATCCAACCGGCACTGGAGCAACTACGAAATGGCGTATTTGATCCTCGCCGGCGTCGCCACGCCGCTGGTGCTCTCGGTGCATACGATCGTCTCGTTCGACTTCGCCGTGTCGCTGATCCCGGGCTGGCATACGACGATCTTCCCGCCGTACTTCGTGGCCGGCGCCATTTTCTCCGGCTTCGGCATGGTGCTCACGCTCATGCTGCCCCTGCGCGCCATCTTCCGCCTCGAGGACCTGATCACGCAGTATCACATCGACTGCATGTGCAAGATCACTTTGGCGACCGGCACGATGGTCGGTTACGCCTACGCCATGGAGTTCTTCATCGCGTGGTATGGCGCGAACCCCTACGAAGGCTTCACCTTCATCAACCGCGCGTTCGGCAACTATGCCTGGGCGTATTGGATCATGATCTCGTGCAACGTGATCACGCCGCAGTTCTTCTGGTTCAAGTCGGTGCGCCGGAACACGACGATGGTCTGGGTGCTATCGCTGTTTGTTAACGTTGGCATGTGGTTCGAACGGTTCGTGATCATCTGCACCTCGCTCACCCGCGATTTCCTGCCCTCGAGCTGGGGCGTGCTCAGCCCCTCGATCGTCGACATCTTCACCTTCTTCGGAACGTTCGGCGTCTTTTCCGTCCTGTTCCTCCTCTTCATCCGTTTCCTGCCGATGATGCCGATGGCTGAGCTGAAGGCGGTCACGCCGCAGGCAGACGTTCATGGCGGCCACGAGACCACCGGTCACGACAAGCGCACGGGTTTTGGAGATCCCGTGATTCGCGAAGCCCACGACTAAAGGACGACCCCCTCAACGCCATGGCAGCCCAAACCTACGGCTTGATTGCCACCTTCGACCGCGCCGCCGACCTGTACCACGCGGCGGAAAAAATCCGTGATGCGGGCTACCGCCATTGGGACTGCATCACGCCATTCCCGGTCCACGGACTCGACAAGGCGATGGGACTCCGCCGGTCGATTGTTCCCCGCGTTTCACTCGCCGGCGGAATTACCGGATTTTGCACGGGAATGACCCTGATCTGGTTCGCGGACGCGTTTGCCAACCGGCTGGTGGTTGGCGGCAAGCCGTTCTTCAGCCCGCTGTTCGCGTTCCCCGTGAGCTATGAGCTGACCATTCTTTTCACGGCCTTCGCCACCATCATTGGCATGTTCGTGATCAATGGCCTGCCGATGCATTACCACCCCGTGTTGAAATACGATCAGATCGTGCGCGGCTTGGATGACACGTTCTTCATCGTCATCGAGGCCCGCGATCCCCGCTACAATCCGGCCAACACCAAGACGCTGCTCGAAAAGATCGGCGGCAAGAACATCCAGGAGCTCGAAGCCTGACGGCCTCTGGACCACGAAGCGACCCAATCGATCCTGATGCGCAACGTCTACCTCGTCACTTTCCTGTGCTGCGTGTTGCTGGTGTCCATCTTCGGATTCCGCGGCACAACGTTCACGCATCCGCCGATGGACGTGTTTCCCGAGTGGCTCTTCCCGGGCATGAAATACCAGCCGAAACTTCGGCCGCAGTCGGCGAGCAATTTCTTTGCGGACGGCATGGCTGACCGCATGCCCCCGGCCCATACGGTGATGCGCAGCATGGCGGATCTGGATGATCACATGTACCGCGGTCGGGACGCCAGCGGCCAGTTCGCCCATGGGTTCCCGGCGGCCATCAAGGTCGACCTGCAGCTCCTGAAGCGCGGACAGGACCGCTACAACATTTATTGTGCGCCGTGCCACGGCTATAACGGCGCTGGCGACGGCATCACTTCCAAGTACGGCATCGGTTCGCTGGCCTCCAACGGCAACTACAACAGCGACCGGATCCGCAACATGCCCGAGGGGCAGATCTTCGACACGATCACGAATGGATCCGCGAGCAAGGTGATGCTGCCGTATGGAGACAAGCTCACGCCACAGGACCGCTGGGCGGTGGTCGCCTACGTCCGGGCACTCGAGCGGACCCAGCAGGGCACGGTCGCCGACGTCACCGACCCCGAAGCCAAAAAGACCCTCGGAATCAAATAATGAGCCCCCACGCTGCACCTGCTTCCTCCGCGACTCCCGCCGCGCCGACGCCGGCGCCCGCTTCCGGAACGGCGCTGACCATTGGTTTGATCGGCATCGCCGCCACGGCCGTGGGTTTGTTCATTTCCGGTGCGCACGTCGTCGCCACCTCCTGGCTTGTGGGCATCGCATTCTGGACGGCGATCGCGATCGGGATGCTCATGATGGTGATGATTCACCATATTTTCGACGCTTCGTGGTCGACCGTGATTCGCCGCCAATGGGAACACGGACTCGCCGCCTTCAAGTGGCTGGCGCTGCTCTTCCTGCCTCTGATCGTGGCGAGCCTTTGGCGCAGTGACCTCGTGTGGCCGTGGATGAATCTGCACCACGGCCTTTGGATCCATCCCGGCGACACGGTCGGGCAGGATCCGCTCTACCTGAAGAAATCGGGACTGCTCAACATGCGCATGTTCATCATCGCGTATGTGGTCGTCTTCGGGCTGTGGATCTGGCTCTCCTCCCGCCTGCGGAAGGCCTCGTTCGCCCAGGACAGCGATGGAGATGCGCGCTGGACGCTGAAAAACCGCTGGACTTCCGGGCTCGGCATTCCGATTGGCGCTCTCACCCTCACGGCCGCGGCGATCATCTGGCTGAAGAGTCTCGAGTACCACTGGTTTTCGACGATGTACGGCGTGTGGTACTTCGCCAACTGCATGCGCGGCGCCCTGTGCTGCGGCGTCATCATCATGGTGTGGCTGTATCGCCGGGGTGATTACAAGGGGGTTCTCAACACGAACCACCTGCATAGCATCGGGCAGCTGATGCTGGCCTTCACCATCTTCTGGGCGTATGTGACGTTTTCGCAGTACTTCCTCATCTGGAATGCGAACGTTCCGGAAGAGACCTTTTGGTACAACATCCGTGAGCTGAATCTGAATGGGCAGACCAACCAGTGGTGGTGGGTGGGACTGGTCCTTCTCTTCGGCCACTTCGTCCTCCCATTCTGCGCCCTGCTTTCCTACCGCTTCAAGGTCACGCAGCACATCATCCGGCGGATCGCATTCTGGATTCTCGCGATCATCTTCATCGACATCTGCTACAACGTGCTGCCGGCGTTGAAGGACGCCCAGGGTAACCCGGAGCCGTTTCTGTCCATGAGCCTGCTGTGGTCGATCACCGCCGCGATTGGCATCGGGGGAATCTGCATCTGGTCTTATCTTCGCAGCTTCCCGACGGCCAAGCTCTTCCCGACCCGCGATCCCCGCATCCTCGAGAGTCTCACGCACCATGAGTAATCCCTCTGCCATCAGCCCCTCGAAGGAGATCGTGCCAAGTCCGGCGCCGCGTCCACTACCGGCCCGTCCGGTTTCGCTGGTGACGGTGGTCCTCCTTTTCGTGGTGTTCGCGGCGTTTTTATTCCTGGTCCGCTACTACTACGCCCCGACTCCGGTCGCACCCCAGAACGCGGCCGCGGAAAACCTTCCCAAGGACCTCGCGTGGAAAGCCACCCGCGTGTCGCGTCGCGCAACCCTCGCCGAGCTCAAAGCCGACCAGGCGAAGGAACTCGAGACCTACGGCTGGGTGGACCAGAAGGCCGGAGTGGTCCGCCTGCCGATCGAGCGTGCGATGGAGCTCACGGTCGAGAAGTACCAGAAATAAACCCGCCGCCCAACCCACTTTCGAGATGACCAACGCCCCGACCATCGCCCGAGCCGAACCGCCCGGCCAGGCCGTGCCGGCCGACGTGACCGCCATGGACCTGGCGGCGCGCGGGCCGCTACTGCTTCTCATCGGTTCCGGAATTGCCTGGCTGGTGATCAGCGGCCTTTTCGCGCTGATCGGTTCAATCCAGCTCTATTCCCCTCATTTTCTCGACGAGTATTCGTTTCTCACCCACGGACGCATCGAGGCGCTGCGCGACACGGCGTTCGTGTACGGCTGGGCGGCAAATGCCGGGCTCGCAGTCGCGCTCTGGATTCTCGGCCGCCTGGGCGGCAATCTCCTGCGGGCGACCAATTGGGTCTTTGCCGGGGCGTCGTTCTGGAACGTCGGTGTGACCGCGGGCCTCGTTGGCATTGCGATCGGTGACATGACGTCGTTTTCGCTGTTCGAACTCCCGCGGTACGTGCTGCCGATCATGCTCGTGGCCTACGGTGCGATCTCCATTTCGGGAGTGCTGGCCTGGGCGGGTCGCCGCACCGAAGGAGCGTTTGCCGCCCAGTGGTACGCATTCGCGGCGTTGTTCCTGTTTCCCTGGCTCTGTTCGGCCGCGCAGGTCGTCCTGCTTTGGTCGCCGGTCCGCGGAGTGGTTCAGAATGTCGCGGCGAACTGGTGCGCACAGGGAGTGTGGAGTCTCTGGCTGGTGCCGATGGCCCTGGCATCCGCGTACTATCTGGCGACCAAGGTCAGCGGTCGCGTGCTGCCGCACTACGAATTCGCGCCGCTCGGTTTCTGGTTGTTGATCTTTGTCGGGTCCTGGACCGGCGGCCGGCATTTGATCGGTGGACCGGTGCCGGCCTGGATCATCACGATGGCCGTCGTGGCGACCGTGGTGTTGCTCGCCCACTATGCGATTGTCGCGCTCAACCTCGGGGTCGTATTCGGAGCGCGGGGCGCGGCGGCGAGCTTCATCCGGTTCGGACTGATTGCCTACGTGCTCGGCGGCGCCTTCGATGCGCTGACCGCGTTCCGCGGGGTGGCCGAGGAGACCCAGTTCACGTTTGTGACCGTGGCAATCGAGCAGCTCGCGCTCTACGGCGGGATCTCAATGATGTTTTTCGGCGGCATCTACTACCTGGTCCCGCGTCTGACGAATGGTCGCTGGGCTTCGGCCGGGCTGGCCATCGGTCACCGTCTCGTGGTCATGTTCGGAGTGATCGTTCTGGTGGTCACGCTGGGCGTTGCCGGTTGGACCCAGGGCGTGGACCTGCTCGACCCGAAAACGTCGTTCACTGATATTTTTGAGCATGTGCGGCTAACACTGCTCATCATGAGTGGAGCCCAGCTGCTCCTGCTCGGCGCCAACCTGCTTTTGCTCGTTAATTTTCTTCAGACCATCACGTCCACGGTGGTCACGGATGTGGTGGCGATGAGTCCGCTGCGCGAAGACACGGAGGTGACGGTGTCATGAAAAACGGCCCGCTGATCGTAATCGGACTGTTCGCCGGACTCACGATTTCGTGGGCTGGGATCGTCCTCGGCACCAACGCCCAGCTTGGGGCTCAGACGCCGTACTATGATGACACCGACAGCCTGGCGTATCCCCAGCGGACCTCGGGCATCGCCGTGCAGGGACAGATGGTCTACACGGACCTGGGCTGCGCGTCCTGCCACACCGAGCAGGTGCGGCGCCCGGGATTCGGCTCGGACCAGGACCGGGGATGGGGCGACCGGCAAAGTGTCGCGCGCGACTACATCTTTCAACCGCGCCCGCAGCTCGGTTCGCTCCGCGTCGGCCGGGATCTCGCGAACTATGGCGCGAGCAAGCCGGATCCGGCCCAACTCATGCGGCTGCTCTACGTCGGCTCCGTGACCCATCCGAGCTTCAAGTTCCTTTTCGACAACCGGCAAATCGTCGGGCAGCGGTCCGATTACGCCCTCGATCTCGAGGGGAGCGCCGCTCCGCGACCAGGTTATGAGGTCGTGCCCACCGCCCGGGCGCGCGCGCTGGTCGCTTACCTGCTCAGTCTGAACAACAGCTACGCGTATCCGGAAGCGCGGCCCGCCGCGCCGGAAGCGAAGACGTCCGAGCCCCAGAAGAAATGAGCACGCCTTCTCCCACCGATCCACGCGTCGATCAACCGGCGATCAGCGATGAAAATCTGCTGGCCCAGCACGAGAAACTCCTGGGCAAGCAACCGGATGATCGCGGGCATTACCGGCTCATGCCGCTGGTCATGCTGTTTGTCTTCGCCGGGTTCATCTTTTTTGGCGCAACCTACCTCGGCCGTTTCTCCGGACACTTTGATCCGCGGGTCTACAACGAAAACATGCGGGAGTTTAGCACGGCCAATGCCGCTCCCGTGGTGGTCGATCCGGTGGTGTTGGGCGAGAAACTGTTCAACAATGCCGCGTGTAACACCTGTCACCAGCCGACGGGCCTCGGCATTCCCGGCGCGATTCCGCCGCTGGCCGGCTCCGAGTGGGCGCAGGGGCCGGAGGATCGTGTGATCCGCATCGTGCTCTACGGATTGGCCGGGCCCATCACGGTGAAGGGAAACCAATTCAACTCGGCCATGCCGGCGTTCGGACAGGTCGCCGGGGGTGGATTCAACTGGAGTGACGACAAGATCGCGGCCGTGCTGACCTATGTCCGCCAGGCCTGGGGCAACAAGGCGCCGCCGATCACCGCCGCCAAGGTGACCGAGATTCACAACCAGCTCGGCGATCACAAGCCCTGGCTCCCGGCCGACCTGGAAAAGATCAAGTAAATCTCCCAGCCGTCTCGTTTTCCAAGCCGCACGTCGTCGTGCGGCTTTTTTGCGGACCGGCAGGCGCGAGCAACGGCCGGGTTTCGGTCCGGCCGCGTTCCGGGATGTCAGTCTCCGAGCTTTCGGCCCGGCACGAGGAAGTTCTGCACGTAGTCGCGCACGGCGTCCGACAACGGGGTCATCGGCCGGGCGTAGCCCGAGTTTCGTAGCTTCGAGATGTCGGCCCGGGTGTAATACTGATACTTGCCTCGCAGCACCTCCGGCATGTCGATGAATTCGATATTCGGTTTGCGGCCCAGGGCGCCGAAGATCGCCTCGGTGAGCGTCAGCCAGGTGTTGGCCTCCCCGCTTCCCAGGTTGAACAGGCCGGCGGCCAACCGGCCCTGTGGGTGCTCTGCGAAATGCAGCGTCATTTCGACGGCGTCCTTCACGTAAAGGAAATCCCGCTTCTGTTCGCCGTCCTTGAACTCGGGTTTGTGGCTCTTGAAGAGCTGAACGCGGTCGGTGCTGAGGATCTGCTGATACGCCTTGTTGACGAGGGACCTCATGTCGGCCTTGTGGTCCTCGTTGGGTCCAAACACGTTGAAGTATTTCACGCCGACGATCCGGTTCAGCCAGCCGGCCCGCTGCGCATGCAGGTCGAACAGGTGCTTCGAATACCCGTACATGTTCAACGGGCGCAACCGAGGGAGGTTCTCGTCCTGGTCATCCATTCCCTGCGCACCATCGCCGTACGTCGCCGCCGACGAGGCATAAATGAACCGGCTGTCGCGCACGACAGCCCATCCGGCGAGCTCTTTGGTGACGGTGTAGTTGTTGTCGGCCAGATACGCCGCATTCTTCTCCGTTGTGGCCGAGCAGGCCCCGAGGTGAAACACCGTGGAGAACCGGCCGAACGCATTGGCGTTTTCGGCCAATTTCTTCCGCAACACGTCCGCCTCGAGATAATCGGCGTACTTGAGCGGAACGAGGTTCTTCCACTTCTCGTCCGTGCCCAGGAAATCCGTGATCACGATATCCGAGTGGCCGCGCTGATTGAGCGCCCAGACCAGCGCGCTGCCGATGAATCCGGCACCGCCGGTGACGAGGATACGACCATCAAGAGCACTCATGAGGAAGGATTGTTCACGCGCCTGCTGGTGGATCGCGTTCCGGCGCCGCGAAGCCGGGAAGGTCCATCTGCGCGGATGAGAGGGCAACACTGTTCCGGATGGGGCGGCATCGTCGCGGCCACGAAGTAGGCAGCCTAGTCCTGGGATAACTCTTCGGACCGGGCCTTCGCGGCCAGGACCGTTTCGCGGATCATGCCGCGAAAATCACGGGCGGACATCCGTTGCAGGCCGGCGAAGGTCGTTCCGTTGGGCGACGTCACCTGATCCCGGAGCAGCTCCGGATCGATCGCCTTGCGGGCCAACAGCCGCGCCGCCCCGAGCAACGTCTCCACGGTCAGTTTTTCGGCCGCCTCGCGGCTGAGGCCGGCGGCCTCCCCGGCATCGCGGAGCGCGGCCGCAAATTCGAACACATAGGCCGGCCCGCTGCCGCTGATCGCGGTGACCGCATCCATGTCGGATTCGCGGACCTCGATGGCGGTACCCAGCGCCCCGAGGAGCTGGTCGAGCGTGGCGCGATCGGCCGGCGCAAGCGGAGCGCGTGCGCACCACGCCGTCACGCCGGCGCCAATCTGTCCGGGGGTGTTTGGCATCGTCCGGACGATGTTGCGGGCGGAGGGAAACGTCCTCGCCAGGGTGGGGAGCCGCTTGCCGGCCAGGACGGAGATGACCAGCTTTCCGCGCGAGAAATCCGCGAGCTGCGGGTCGGCCCCGGCAAGATGCTGGGGTTTGAAAGCGACGACCAGCGTGTCGGCGCTGGCGACGAGATCCGGCAGGGTGGGGGCGACGCGAATGCCGGTGCGCGCGGCGAGGGCCGCGGACGTTTTGCCGGATCCGCTGAAGCATACCACGTCGCCGGGCTGGCATGATTTGTCGGCCAGGAGGCCTTCCACCATCGCCGCGGCCATGTTTCCGGCCCCGAGAAATGCGATCTTTGCCATGAAGGGGGACGATCAGGCGTCGACGTGTTTCTTCGATTTCTTCTCGACCGGGTGGAGCAGGATCGCGGTCGCGCCCCCGCCGGAAGTGTCGGTCATCGTGACTTCGCCACCCAGGTTGCGCAGGGCGTGACGGGCGACGGTCAATCCCATGCCGACGCCCACCGTGTTCTTCGTGCTGACAAACGGTTCAAACATCTTGTCGCGCACGTCCGGATCGATGCCGCGGCCGTGATCGACCACGGTGATTTCCACGAATTTTCCCTCATCGGGCTTTTCGAGGGTCCGGGTGTGGATCGAGAGCGGGCGCGGATCCGAAGGCCGGTTGTCGTAGGCCTCCCAGGCATTGATCAGAACTTTCGCCACCACTTCTTCGAATACCTCGAAATTAGTGTCGATGAGGAGATCGCCGAGTGGATTGTCGATCGTCACGGGGGCGGTGAGACGGTAATCCGCGTGAAACCGCGAGATCGCCCCCTGGAGCAGTCCCTGGAGGTTCGCCTTGGCCAGCGGAGGACGCGACCGGACGACGAGTGTGCTAAGTTGCTTGATGATCGAAACGATGCGTTGCACCGCCTCCTCCACGTGCTGGGCGTTCTTTTTTACCTGTTCGGGCTTGTCGTAGTACGCCTTCACCAGGTCGAGGTATCCGATCACAACGCCAAGCAGGTTGTTCAGATTGTGCGCGATCCCCTGCGTGACCGCGCCGATGGTCGCCGCCTTTCGCGATTCCTCCAGCCGGCGCTGCAAATCCACCATCTGCCGGTTGATCGACACAAACCGGAGCTGCGTCTGAACCCGCGCCAGGGTCTCGTCGAGATCGATCGGCTTCGTGATGTAGTCGACCGCACCCACCCCAAGGCCCTCCAGTTTGCTCTCCTTGCCGGTCCGGGCGGTGATGAAGATGACGGGAATGCCGCGCGTTTCGTCAGACGACTGCAGCCGCTGACACACCTCGATCCCGTCCATGTCCGGCATCATGACGTCGAGCAGAATCAGGTCCGGCTTCTCCCGCTTGACCAGATCGAGCGCCTCAAGACCGTTGTACGCGGCGACGACGCGAATGCCTTCGCGCTCGAGCTTGCGCTTCAACAGCTGAACGTTGATGGGCTGGTCATCAACGACCAGGATCGAAGGGGTGGGCATGCGCCGATAAAAGTGGTTCCGACAATCGCAGGCAAGCTACGGCGTATGGCGCTGTCGATACGCCTTTACCGTGTTTTTCATCAGCATGGCGACGGTCATGGGGCCAACCCCACCGGGGACCGGCGTGATTTGGGAACACTTCGGGGCGACGGACGAGAATTGGACGTCACCAACCAGCCGATACCCCGTTTTCTTTGCTGCATCGGGCACACGATTGATCCCGACATCGATGACCACCGCACCCGGTTTGACCATGTCGGCCGTGACAAACTCGGCGCGGCCAATGGCCGCAATGAGCACGTCCGCCTGGCGTGTGATCCCGGGAAGGTCGCTGGTCGCCGAATGGCAGATCGTGACCGTACCGTTGGCCCCGGCTTTCTTTTGCAGCGCCAGCAGGGCGACCGGTTTGCCGACAATGAGGGATCGGCCGAGTACGACCACGTGGCGGCCCTTCAAGTCAACGTTACTCCGGGCGAGGAGCTCCATGATGCCGGCCGGTGTGCAGGCCACAAAGCCGGTGGAGTCCTCCTGGGCCACCTTGCCCAGGTTGATGGTGTTGAAGCCATCGACGTCCTTCTCCGCTGAAACCCGTCGGAACACCGCCACCTCGTCGATGTGTTTGGGGAGAGGGGACTGGACCAGAATACCGTCGACCGAGGGATCGGCGTTCAACTCGTCGATCAACGCGAACAGTTCCGTCTGTGAAATTGTGACCGGGGGAAGAATGACGCGGCTGGTCACTCCAATTTCGGCGGCGGTCTTCTCCTTCTTCTTTACGTACGAAACGGAAGCGGGATCGTCCCCGACCCGAACCAGGGCGAGGCAAGGCTTGCGATCGTTGAATTGAGCGACCTCGGCCTTCAGTTCGGTGATGATGGCCGCCGCGATTTGGTTTCCGTCAATTTGGTGCATGCGGAGAGAAGTCGGAGCTAGGCGCAGCGGGAACGGGAATGCCAGCCTGCGTTGCGGCTCGCTCCCTTTCCCGGAGCAAGAGGCCGGACCTATTTCAGGAGCAGCTGCAGGGACTCGACCTGAATCACGATGTCCTGGTGGTCCGCCGTTGGTTTGGCGGCGCCAAACACGACCACGAAGTGGCCGATGTATTTGTCCAGCTGGTCGGTCAGCAGGAGCTTCGACATGTCGAGATAGGCAAACCGCCGCCCGGCATTGTCATTCAGCGCCCAATCGTAGGGACGCCGCGGGTGAAACAGGCTGCGAGTCGAGACAAACTTTCCCGTGAACTGACGGGGGAGGGTGGAGAGGTTGCCGCCCTGATTCGCGATCGGAACGGCCTGACCGGGACCCATGGCGCCGTAGGTCTGCGGTGCCGGTGCCGGCTGCGCGGGCGCGGGCTCTCCCGCCGCCGCGGGGGTGGTCGCGATCGGCGGCAGCGACTCCGCGCTTCCCGCCACCCGGATGTATCCGACCAGCGATTTCTGCAGGCTGATCTGCGTCCACTTGCCATGCAGTCCGGTGATGCTCGTCTTGTCCCCGCGTTCGGCGACGGCCAGAACCGGCGCGTCCGCCTTCGGCTGCAGCAGAATTGGCGTTCCGGGCTTCACATCCAGCCCCTTCGTCAGATCGCGATCCATGACGTAACCCTGGAATGGGCCCGGCAGCTCAACCGCCATCCAACCGGCGGGAGTATTCGCCATGGCCGCGGACGCGGGGGGCGCCTCGGTTCCGGCCTTCAGGTACGTGACTGCCGGCGATGCCGAATCCGGTTTGGTGTGCACGGCGGTCGTTTCGGTCAAAGGCGCGCCGAAGGCGAGCGCGACCGGCAGAACACAGGCGAGTGCCACAGGGGAGAGGAGCTTAGTCTTCATCGTGATCGGGATCAGGCGGTGTCGATTGCGCACGCGCCTCGTAGGCGGCGCGCGGCGTCGGCGGATTACGGAAAAGCAGTTCGATTTCTTTCGTAGAAAGGACTTTCCCGGCGCGCAACGGGATTCCCTTCAGGGGGACCGCTCCGATCTGGTACCGACGCAGGCGTTTCACCTCAAAGCCGAGCGCGGTGAAGAGCTGGCGAATCTCCCGTTTCTTCCCGTGGTGCATGTGGACGTCGAGATCGTACGCGGTCTGGTCCGCCTGCGGATTCACGAGGGCCGCGCGTTCGACCTGCAACCGCTCGCCCTCGATCACAACGCCGCGGATGAGCTGGACCAGCCGCGAGGCGGAAAACGGCGTGGTTAGCGTGACGTGATAGCGCTTCACGACGATGCGGGAAGGGTGCATCAGCCGGTTCGCCAGATCGCCGTCGGTCGTGAGGACGACCAGACCTTCGCTGTCGAGATCGAGCCGGCCGGCGCAGAAAAAACGGAACCGCGCGAAGTCGCGTGGAAGGAGGTCAAACACCGTCTTCGCGTGATGCGGATCGTCGTTCGAGCAGACGAGGCCGCGGGGTTTGTTCACGGCCACGGTGATCCGCGGCTGGCGGGTGGTGCGAACGGGCTTGCCGCTGACCGTGACCCGGTCGACCCCGGGCACGATCTTCTGGCCCGGTTTGGCCGCCGTGCCGTTGATCCAGACCTCGCCGCGCGAAATCAACAGCTCGGCGGAGCGGCGGGAGCACACGCCGGCGTCGGCCAGGTATTTTTGCACGCGAATCGGTTCCATCGGAGAGCGAAGAGGGACTGAAGGATTGAAGAGCTGAACAGCAAATGTTCCGGAGTTGAAGCGTATTCACGAATATCCCGAAGCGATCCGTGGTCGCCGACGCGACAGCCCGGTGGCGGTGCATCCCGGAGACGCTTACCGGCTTGCGTGGCGCCAACGCGGGCCGCTTGATTCTGGGTTCCCACACTCATGACCGGACCGACCGAGCCCACGCTATACTCCAAGGATCTCCCTTTTCCGGCGCGGATCGCGGAGAATCGACTTCTGACCAAGCCGGGATCCGCCAAGGAGACGCGACATTTCGTCGTGGAGATCAGCGGCAGCGGCTTGCACTACAAGGCCGGCGATTCACTGGGCGTGTTTCCCTGCAACCGTCCTTCCGAAGTCGACGAAATTCTGGCGCGATTGGGGGCCACGGGGGACGAACTGGTGTCACCCGTCGCGCTCAAGCTCGGTGCGCCGATCGCTTTGCGCGCGGCGTTGACGGAGCGGCTGGCATTGGCCAAGCCAACGCGTCGCTTCGTCGAGGCGCTGGCCGCGAAGGCCGCGAACGCGGAGGAGAAAGCCCGATTGGAGGGACTGCTGGCGCCCGAGGCGAAGGATCTCCTCGCGGGCATGCTCGACGAGCGGGAATATGTGGATTTTCTGGCGGAATTTCCCAGCGCGCGACTCGCGGCGCAGGAGTTCGTCGATCTGCTCCGCAAGTTGATGCCTCGCCTGTATTCGATCGCGTCATCGCCGCGGATTCACGGTCAGGAGATTCACCTGACCGTCGCGGTTGTCCGGTACGAGACGAACCACCGGGACCGGGTCGGAGTCTGCTCCACGTTTCTCGCCGATCGGGTCCAGGTCGGCACCACGCCCGTGCCCGTTTTTGTGTCGCATTCGCACTTCGGTCCTCCCGAGGACCCGGGGCGTGACTGCATCATGGTTGGACCCGGCACGGGAATCGCGCCGTTTCGGGCATTTCTGCAGGATCGGTCCGCCGTCGGCGGCAGCGGTCGAAACTGGTTGTTCTTCGGCGATCAGAAACAGGCGACGGACTTTCTCTACGAAGAGGAGTGGTCGGATTTCCGGGCCCGCGGAATTCTCACCCGCCTGGACACCGCGTTCTCCCGCGATCAGCCGGTCAAGATCTACGTCCAGGATCGGATGCGCGCGAATGCGGCCGAGCTGTGGCGCTGGATCGACGCCGGCGCGCATTTCTACGTCTGCGGCGATGCGAAGCGCATGGCCAAGGACGTGGACACGACGTTGCACGACATCATCGCCGAGCAGGGAGGAATGCCGGTCGAAAAGGCGGCGGACTACGTGAAACTGATGAAGAAGGAGAAGCGGTACCAGCGGGACGTCTACTGACGTCAGGTTTGGCGGTTGCCGATTGCGGATTGCATCCGCAGGCTTCGCCTTCCTATCAATCGCGATCGCATCGTTTGTCGTCCGCCTTCCGAAATCCGCCTCACGTCATGCTTACGTTCAACAACCGCACAGCCCTCGTCACCGGCGCCGGCCGGGGAATTGGCAAAGCCATCGCAGAAACCCTCGCGCGCCACGGCGTGACTGTCATCTGCGTCTCCAAATCCGCCGAGTCGTGCGGTGCCGCGGCTGCGGCCATCAACGCCGCAGGGGGAAAGGCTAAGGCGGTCGCCGTCGATGTGGCGGACGGTGCGGCCGTGACCAAGGCGAGTGAGGACCTGCTGAAAGAATTCCCGGCCATCGATATGCTGGTGAACAATGCGGGTATTACCCGGGACGGGCTCCTGTTTCGAATGAGCGAAGCGGACTGGAACGATGTCCTGGTGACGAACCTGACCAGCTGCTTCCATTGGACCAAGCTGCTTGGCCGGCCAATGACCCGGGCGCGGTGGGGACGGATCGTCAACATCACGTCGGTGAGTGGCATCATGGGCAATGCCGGTCAGGCGAACTATTCGGCCGCCAAAGCGGGTATGATCGGCCTGACCAAGACGTTGGCGCGTGAGTTCGCGAGCCGGAACGTGACGGTCAACGCGGTGGCCCCCGGGTTCATCAAGACCGACATGACCACCGAATTTGTAAATAACCCCGAGGCGTCCGCGAAGATTTTGGAGGTCGTTCCGCTCAAAAGATTCGGCGAAGCCGCCGATATCGCAAACATGGTCACGTACCTATGTTCGGAGGAGGCCGGCTACGTCACGGGCCAAGTTTTTACCGTTGACGGCGGCATGGCGATGTGAACGCTCCGCTCAACCCTTTCGCCTCTCTTTTTTTTGCCAATGGCTGACCAAAAAACCATCGAACAACGCGTCAAAGAGATCATCGTGAATCAGCTCAACGTGAACGAGGAGCAGATCACGCCGCAGGCCTCTTTTCTGGACGATCTCGGCGCTGATTCGCTCGACACGGTCGAGCTGATCATGGCCTTCGAGGAGGAATTCAAAGACGAAATCAAGGGTGAGATCCCCGAGTCTGACGCGGAGAAGCTGCAGACGGTTGGCCAGGTAATCGACTACATCAAGGCGAAGGCCGGCCAGTCCTGATTACGACGTTTACTTTCGGGCGTTCTGCCGTGTTTCCGGATCGGAAATTTCTGGCAGAACGCCTTTTTGTTTTCTCAAATTCGCGGCTCGATTCGCGCCTATGGAAACTCCTTCGACCTCCCGCCGAGTGGTGATAACCGGGCTCGGAGCCGTAACTGCCATTGGACATGACGTGGAGGCCTTCTGGAGCGGGCTCACGGCGGGCCGCGGCGGCATTCATCGGGTGACCCACTTTGATCCCGCCGACTTTGCGAGCCAGATGGGCGCGGAAGTGCGCGACTGGGATCCCGCCCGCCACATGGATCCGAAGGAGGTCCGCCGCAACGATCGTTACACGCATTTTGGTTTCGTGGCGGCGACGCAGGCGGTGGGGGACTCAGGGCTGGACATGGCGAAGGAGGACGGGGACCGGGTCGGTGTGATCATCGGCTCGGGCATCGGCGGCATGCACACCTATGAAACCCAGCTCAAAACGCTGTGGGACCGTGGCCCTCGCAAAGTGTCGCCGTTTACGATCCCGGCGCTGATCGGAAACATGTGTTCGGGACTCGTCGCGATCGAATACGGAGCGCGCGGTCCCAACTTCGGCGTCGTGTCGGCGTGCGCCACGGGAACGCATGCCATCGGCGAAGCGTTCCACGCCATCCGCCGGGGAGATGCTGACGTCATGATTGCCGGTGGCAGCGAGGCGGCCGTCACGCCGTTTGCGTACGCCAGTTTCTGCGCGATGAAGGCGATGAGCACGCGCAACGACCAGCCGGAGAAGGCGAGCCGCCCGTTCGACAAGAACCGCGACGGCTTCGTGATGGGCGAGGGCGCCGGCATCCTGGTGATCGAGGCGCTGGAGCACGCACAACGACGTGGCGCCCGCATTTACTGCGAACTCGCCGGGTATGCCGCAACCTCCGACGCCTATCACATCACGCAGCCGGATCCCGATGGGAAGGGACTCTCGCTGGCCATGACGCGGGCGCTGGCGAGCGCGGGAATGACACCCGGCGAGATCGACTACATCAACGCGCATGGCACGTCCACGCCGTACAACGACAAGTACGAGACGCTGGCAATCAAACGTGTCTTCGGTGAGCACGCCCGAAAGGTTGCGATCAGCTCGACGAAATCGATGACGGGGCATCTCCTCGGAGCCGCCGGTGGAATCGAGTCCGTCATCAGCGCGAAGACGATCCAGACGCAGACGGTGGCGCCCACGATCAACCTCGAGGAGCCCGATCCCGACTGCGATTTGGACTACGTGCCGAATGTTGCGCGGAAGACGACCGTGCGGGCGGTGTTGAGCAACAACCTCGGTTTCGGCGGCCAGAACGCCGCCGCGGTCTTTCGCCGGATTTGACGGTTCCGGTCCACGGCGTTTTCTGGCGCCTCAGGAGGTCGGGCTCAGCCACCGTTCGAGCACTGCCCGGAGTTCGGGCTGGCGGATCGGCTTGGCGACAAAATCGTCCATTCCCGCGGAGAGGCAGGCCGTGCGATCGCTGGGGAGGGCGTTCGCCGTCAGCGCAATGATTGGCAGGCGGCGTCCCGCCAGACGGCGCCGGATCCGGCGGGTCGCCTCGAAGCCGTCGATCCGCGGCATCTGGCAGTCCATGAGGACGGCGTTCCACGGCCCGGTGGCCGCGATCTCGACTGCCGCCTCCCCGTCCGCCACCACGGCGGTATCCAGCCCGAGATTCTGGAGAACCATCTCGATCACACGCTGGTTGACCCGGTCATCCTCCACGATCAGCACGCTTCCGCGGAGGGCCGGCGAGTTCGGCGAAGGACGAGCGCTGGTGGCCGGCTCCAAACCAGGCGTGTCCGAGACGGCGAGGGTGAGCTCAAAGCTGAAATCCGAACCCTTCCCCGGGGTGCTCTGCACGACGATTTCGCCACCCATGTGTCGCACCAACCGTTGCGAAATTGCCAGCCCAAGGCCGGTCCCGCCAAAGCGTCTGGTCGTCGAGCTGTCCCCCTGGCTGAAGGCCTGGAATAGTTTCGACCGGGCGGCGGGGTCGATGCCGATGCCGGTGTCACGCACGCTGAATCGGAGCACCGCCGTCTGCCGGTGCCGACGTATTTGCGTAACGGTGACCTCGACGATGCCCTCGGTGGTGAATTTGATCGCGTTTCCGGTCAGGTTCAAAAGCACCTGTTTCAGCCGGACCGCGTCGCCGGTCACGTAGGCCGGCAACTCGGGGCCAAACTGGAGCTGCAGGGTCAGATGCTTCTCGAGCGCACGACTCCGCAGCAACGATTCCACCTCGCCGACGGTGCTGCGAAGGGGAAACGGGGTGGCCTCGAATTCGATCTTGCCACTCTCGATCTTTGAGAAATCGAGAATGTCGTTCAGCAGTCGCATCAACGTGTCGGCGGAAGTCGCGGCAATGTCGATCTGCTGCCGTTGCGGCGGAGCGAGATTCGCCTGTTGCAGCATTTCCAGCATTCCCAGGATGCCGTTCATCGGCGTGCGAATCTCGTGGCTCATCGTGGCCAGAAAGTCGCTCTTTGCACTGCTCGCCGCCTCCGCCTGCACCTTGGCTTCGCCAAGCGTGAGGACCAGCGCTTCGTTGTCGAAAATCAACGTCCAGAGGCGTCGCAGATCCGCATGGTGCAATCGCGCCGTGTTGATCAGAAACAGCGCATACGTGACAATCACCAACGCAAACACGATGCGCCCCGGTTCGCCCGTCGTGAGCACGCGTGCGAGCAGCGGAAGCAGGGTCGTCGTCACGTAGATTGCATAGGCCGACGGTACCGACGCGAGCGATCGGGCCGCGCCGGAGTTCAGTCCCGCGAGGATGATCACCACGAGCAGTCGCGGCATGAGTGCCGGGCCGGAAAAGTAAAGCCACCCGGCGGCGCCCCAAATCACTCCGGCGGCAGCGACGCCGGCGACGAAGGCGAAGCGCCATGACGGCAGTTGCGGGTCCTCCGGCGACCGGGCGGAAAATGCGCGATTGACCGCAAGTCGGGCAACCGTGACCGCGAGGACCGCCGCCAGCCAGGGAACGTGCAGGCTCAACGGATGGACCGTGACGGTTCCGAGCACGAGCACCGCCGCCAGGACGACGTTTGAGAACAGGCCAAAACCGGCTGAGCGGTAGAGCAGCCGCGTCATTTCCGCGTTGACCTTCTGTTCAACGCGAGCCGGCACATTGGAAGTGGCTGAGACTCCCATTTCGCTCATCACATCATCCCCGGTCAACTTACCAAGGCCAAAAGCGCGGCCCCGTTTCCAGAGACAGAAAAGCCCGTGGCGACGAAGCCACGGGCGAAATTCACGGACCGGTCAAACGCGTCAGGCCTTCTCGACCAGACCCGCCTTGATGGCCTTCACGGAGACCCAAACCCGCTTGGTTCCTCCATTTGCCGTCTTGATCCGGATGCGCTGGAGGTTCGGCCGAAACTTGCGGGGCGTGATGCTGGTCACATGCGTGCCAATGCCGCCGCTCTTCTTGGACTGTCCCTTGCGATTGATGATCGAGCCTTTGACAGGGCGACGACCGGTGACTGCACAAATTCTGGCCATGGGCTTCGAGTTGGTTAAAGGGTCGCGAGTAAAGAGCGGGACGGGGGTAGTGCAAGGGGGAAATTAAACTCAGCGCAAGGCGTGGAGCACCTGAAACTTCTGGCCGAGGTGGGCTCCGTGGAGAAGCTGAAAAAGCGACTGCTTCCGCCGGGTGAACTGTGCGGCATCGGCCGCGATGGCCCCGGAGAGGTACGCTTCGGCATGGTGAATGAAAAACGATTCCTGGCGCTCGATTTGGGGAGCTTCGAAACCGTGCCGGGTGAGCGCATCGGCGAGCCAATCCCAGCACACGTGGCAGGTCAGATCCTGCTGGCCGGGCCGGGTGAGCAGGTCATTGCCCTGCGAATGGCGGAAATAGGCCCGGGCGGTCCCGAACGGCAGCGCTTCGACGATTTCCTGCCACGATTTCCCGTAATCGCAGGCGACAAACAGCCCCGACCACGCCTGGCGCGCGATCGATGCGGCCAGATCGGCCGCCTCCTCCGGCGCATCGATGACGTATCCTTCGGCCGTTTCCGCCGGCAGATATGGGGCCGGTGGTCCGGATGCTGGCGCGAGGGGGAGTTCAATTTCCTCCAAACTGTCCTCCCGCAGGCGGACGCCGAGTTCGCGCCACGCTCCGGACCGGAATCGAAAGCGCCGAAACGGCCGGGCGTCGAACAGCTCGTTCGAAAACACGATGCATGGGCCGGTCAGCTCGATCGGCTCTCCGATCCCGATCGAATGTGCGGATGCGAAGGGATGGGCGACGCCCTGGACGATACCGGCGCCGGGTTCGGCGCCGATTTCGACAAACCGGTGCTCGGCGGGATTCCGCCCGCGCAGCAGCTTCACGCACGCGGCGCACACCAGCTCTCCAAAGACCGGTCCGCTGGTCGTCGCCGTGAAGAAATCGGTGCCGGCCCCGTACCCGACTCGCGTCTGCCGGCGCCGATAGTAGCCGACCACGGGATGGTAGAGCGCGAGCTCCACGAATGCGGCAAACGGGATCGCTCCGCCAGCGCCGGCCCGCGCGGCAAAAGCGACGGCAAAGTCCGGGTCGACCCGGCGACTCGTTTCGAGCGACGAACCCATTTACAAACCGAACCGGATGATCACAGTGGCGCGGATGTTCAAACGGATTCTCACGCTCGCCGGCGGCGTCGTGGTCGGGATGGTCCTCTCGATCGCGGGGCTGCGGGTCGCCGCGGCCTGGAATCTGTTTCCCAACCGCGACTTGACGCGATCGAGCAACTACATCCGCGAGGTCATGCAACTCGTGAATGAAAACTATGTGGATGCAAAGGCCGCGTCCTACGAGTCGCTGGCGAAGAACGCGATCCACGGTATGGTCGAGTCGCTTGATCCGCATTCCGAATACCTCGAAGCCAAGGACAACGAGGAGTTCGAGGAGGATTTGACCGGTGAGTTTGGCGGCGTCGGACTGCAGGTCGAATCCCGCCAGAATCGCGTGGTCGTGATCGCGCCGCTCGCCGGCACGCCGGGCGAGCGGGCGGGCATCCAACGCGGCGATGAAATTGTCAGCATCAACGGCAAGCCGGTCGATGCGAGTGCCAGCATCGATTCCGTCGTCGACCAGCTGCGGGGAAAACCGAAGTCGAAGGTCACCGTCGGAATCTACCGCCCCCGCACCCATGAATCCCTGACGATTCCGCTCGTCCGCGAGGTGATCAAAGTCGACAGCGTGCGCGACGCACACCTGATCGACGGTAACGTGGGTTACGTGCAACTGACGGAGTTTTCAGAGCACACGGGTGAACAGTTCGGCGATGCGCTTGACCAACTGCTGCGGGACGGCGCCGAGAGCCTCGTGATCGACCTGCGCAACAACCCCGGAGGGCTGCTCGATGCCGCCGTCGAGGTCGCTGAACCCTTCTTCAAGAAGGGCGAACTGATCGTCTACACCGAGGGACGCAAGCGAAGCGATCACGAGGAGTACCGTGCGGAACTGGATGGCGATCCGATCGACATCCCGATCGTGGTTTTGATCAACGCCGGCAGCGCCAGCGCCGCGGAAATCGTCACCGGAGCGCTCAAGGACACCGGCCGGGCGGTCATTGTTGGCGAGCGGTCGTTCGGCAAGGGATCGGTGCAGTCGATTTTCAAGCTCAAGAACGGGGAGGGCCTCCGCCTGACCACGGCGCACTACTACACCCCGAGCGGCGTCAGCATCAATGAGAAGGGCATCAGCCCGAATGTTGAGGTAGTGATGACACCGGAGGAGGACGCGAAGCTCGCCCGCCAACGGTCGCGGCCCGACATCGCGGATCCGGCCGAGTTCAAGGCCCGGTTCGGGTTCATGCCGATCGAGGACCGCCAGCTGGATACGGCGCTGGCGATCCTGAAGGCCCGGCGTTTGCTCGACCGACGGTCGGGGACGCATGTTTCCGGTGTGCCATGAGCGAGCGGCGACATTTGATCCTCGCTCTGGAAAGCTCGTGCGACGAAACCGCGGTCGCCCTCTTCGACCCGGCGAAAGGCCTGATCGGGGAGTGGGTTCACAGCCAGATTGCACTTCATGGCCGCCACGGCGGGGTCGTGCCGGATCTCGCGACCCGCGAGCACCTGCGAACCTTCGGACCGCTTCTCCAGCTCGCAAACGCGGCGGATGGACTCGCGGGCGTCACCGAAATCGCCGTGACCAGCGGACCAGGCCTGGCGGCGTGCCTTGCGATCGGCGCGGCGGCGGCCAAATCGCTCGCGCTGGCATGGGGCGTGCCGGTCCTCGGGGTCAATCACCTCCGCGGCCACGCCTGGTCGCCGTTCATCGCCGAACACGCGCGCCACCCGGCACGATTTCATGAGGCGAGTGCGGCGCTGCTTCCGCACCTTGGGCTGATCGTGTCCGGTGGAAACACGCTCCTTTTCACGCTGGGCGAAGAGCGCCGGATCGAGGTGCTATCCACGACCCGTGACGATGCGGCCGGCGAGGCCCTGGACAAGGGGGCGAAATTGTTGGGGTTGGGCTATCCCGGAGGACCGCTCGTCGAGGCGCTGGCCCGATCCGGACGCCCCGACGCCTTCGACTTTCCGCGCGGGATCGGCCGCCGGGACGAACTTGATTTCAGCTTTTCGGGACTGAAGACCAGTCTCCGGTATCTGATCGAAAAGATGCCCGCGGAGGAGGTCGAGGCCCGGCGGCCCGACCTGTGCACGAGCTACCAACAGGCGGTGATCGACGCGCTGGTGCGAAAAACGCGCGCGGCGCTCCGGCGGGGCGACGGACGATTCCGAAGCCTCGGCCTGTCGGGCGGGGTGGCGAACAACCGCACCTTGCGGGCGGCCCTGGACGAGGTGGCGCGGTGCGAGCGGATCCCGTTGCTGGCGGCGGAGCCGAGGCACACCGGCGACAATGCCGGCATGATCGCGTTCGCGGCCTGGGCGGATACGACGGGCGTGAATCGCGCCGCCGGACTGGCGCTGCCGGTCGAACCGAGCGCCCCGCTGGCCGAGGCGCGGTGAACCTGCGCCGCCTTCCCGGGCGGAGGGATGCGCGGCGACGCGCACGGGATCACTTGTAGTCCCGGCGGAGATTGCTCGGCAGGATTCCCAGCTCCTCGCGGTACTTTGCAACGGTCCGTCGCGCGATCGTGATGCCGCGTTCCTGGAGCTTCGCCACGAGTTCCTGGTCGCTCAAGGGGGACGACCGGTCCTCGAGCGAGATCAGATCGGCGATCATCTCCTTCACGCTGGTGTTCGAAACGGCCGCGCCGCTTTGCGCCTGGTAGCCGGGAGTGAAGAAATATTTGAATTCGAACACGCCGTGCGGCGTGCGAATGTACTTGTTCGCGATCGCGCGGCTGACGGTGGTCTCGTGAACCCCGACCACCTCGGCGATCTGGGTCATCGTCAGCGGCTTCAGGTGCGCCACGCCGTTTTCGAAGAAATCCTTCTGCGCATTCACGATTTCGCGGGTGATCCGCTCGATCGTCCGCTGGCGCTGCTCGATCGAGTCGATGATGAACTTGCCGGAACGGATCCGCTCGCGGAGGTAGTCCCGCTCCTGCTTCGTCAATGTGCCCTTCGCGATCATCTCCCGGTACGTGCTGGAGATGCGCAGCCGGGGAATGTAGTCGCTGTTCAGGTGAATCTTCCATTCCTCCCCGTCCTTCTCGACCGTGACATCGGGAACCACGACGCGGTTGCTGTCCTCGGCGAAGCGTCGGCCCGGAGCCGGGTCGAGTTTCCCGATTTCCTCGATTGCCGACTGCACCTCATCCGGGTCTGCGCCCAGTTTCCGGGCGAGCTCTGGAATCCGGCGGCGGGTGAGGAGGTCGAAATGGTCGCGGATCATCCGTGAGGCGAGCGAGGTCGCGCGGCCTTTTGCCGCGAGCTGGGCGAGCAGGCAATCGGGAAGGTCCTTGGCGCCAATGCCCGGAGGATCGAAGGTCTTCAGCAGTTTCAGCGCCTCCTGCACCGCCTCCAGCGGCAGACCGGCCTGGAGCGCCACATCGGAGGGCGATTGGGTGAGGAATCCACGGTCGTCCAGCGATCCAACCAGGTGGTGCATTGCCGACAACACGTCAGGCGAGATCTCCGACATCTGTGCCTGCTGCATGAGGTGCTCCTGCAGGGACGTTTCGCTGACCAGCGAATCGAAAAAATGCTGCCGCCGCTCGGCGTCTTCCGACGTGTATGGCTGGGTTCCGCCGATGCTCGCCATGTGGTCCCGCCAGTCTTCGTCGAGTTTGCCGAGGATCTCGAACTCCTTGTCGGCCGAGAAATCGAGCTCCTGATCCTTGGCGGTGGCAGGTTCGGAATCGGCCGCCGCCGGTGGCGTTTCGGTCCCGGATGCCGGGGCGTCCGAATCCCCCGGGCTCGCATCGCCGTGGTCGGAGTCGGCGGAGGACTCATCCTCCGCCGGTTTGTCCAGGCTGACGCCTTCCATCGGCAGTTCCTCGAGGGTGGGGTTGGTCTGCAACTCCTCCTGGATGACCGAACGAAGGTCGAGTGCGGCGACCTGCAGGATTTTTAACGATTGCCGGAGCTGCGGCGCGAGGACCAGCGACTGGGTCTGGCGTTGCCGAAGCTCGTGACTGAAGCCGGGGCCACTCATGTTGAATAGTGCATCGGTTTCACGTCAAAGGGGAGGGCGGGAGTGCGAGACGACCACCGGATCGCGTACGCCAAAAAGCTCCTTCAGATAAACTCCGAGCTTCTCGTTCGTCGGACCGTAGCGATCGCTATACAGGTACAGCTCGAGATCGGTGAGCAGATCGAATGCGGTCTGGTACCGCTTGTCGCGATCCCGCTGGAGCGCGCGCTGGATGATCGCCTCGAGTCGCGAGTCGATTTCGGCGCGCAGCGTCGCAAACTTGGGAATGGGCATGGTGAGAATGTTGCGGCGGGATTCCGCCCGGTCGGCCGCGCGGAAGATGTTCCGGCCGAGGAGCAGCTCCGTCAGCACGATCCCCAGGCCGAAGAGATCCGCCCGGGAGTCCGTGATCGCGTAGCTGGCCTGCTCCGGCGAGAGATACTCATCCTTGCCCGCGATCACCTTGCCCTCCTCGTTATACATGAGGTCCAGGGCCTTCGCGATTCCGAAGTCGGTCAGCTTCACGTCGCCTTCGTAGGCGAGCATGATGTTCTTCGGTCCGATGTCGCGGTGGACGAGGTTCAGGTGCCGGCCGTCGCGGTCGCACTTGTTGTGGGCGTAGGTGAGGCCCCGGGCGACGCGCGACACGATGAACGCCGCCAGGTCGACGGGAATGCTCCGATCGACCTTCCGGTGCTGGTCGATGAACTGCTCCAGATTCACACCCCGGACAAACTCCATCACCATGAAGTACTGCCCGCCGACCTGTCCCAGATGATACGTTTGGACGATGTTCGTGTGGATGAGGTCCGCCACCAGGCGTGCCTCCCCGATGAAGTTGTTCTGGAATTCCTCCACCGCCGAGTATTCCTCGCGGATCAATTTAACGGCTACGACCTTGCGAAAATTTCCGGCTCCGTGCTGCTGCGCCTCGTACACGACACCCATGCCGCCTTCTGCGATCTTGCGGCTCATCTCGTAGTGCAGCTCGCTGAAAATGTGTTTGATCGACGGCACCCACGCGAAGGAAAGGTGGCGCGATACGTGCTGGCAAGAGCGCAAATCCCAAACGGCGTGAAATCTGCTGCGCGTTTGACAGATTGCTCACCACACCTACGGTCGCCGCGCCATGATCACGCTATCGCCACGCGCTGCGCAGCAGGTCCGGTCGATGCAGGTCGGATTGGACGCGCCGGAGAAAAAACTGCGGGTGCTGGTCGAATCCGGCGGCTGCTCCGGTTTTCAATATGGGATGTCGTTCGACGAGCCGAAGTCGGACGACACGGAGTTCACGAGCGAAGGGATCAGCATCGTGGTCGATCCCGCCAGCCTCGCTTACCTGAACGGATCCTCGATCGATTTCGACGACGGGCTGCACGGGAAGGGGTTCGAAATCAAGAACCCCAACGCCCAAAGCACCTGCGGTTGCGGCAAGTCGTTCAACTGAGGCGACCGCGCTGTTTGGCGCGCTGGAGCCGGATTCGGCTGCCACGTGCGCGCGGTTCCCGGATCAGTCCCGCCGCGCGACGTGCAATGCGACGATGCCGAGGGTCAACGGTACGCTCGTGACGCTGGCGAACCCTGCCGCCGTGATTTCGGCTGAAAGTTGATCGCGCCCCGGAAATTCTCCGATGGTCTCGTTGAGGTAAACGTACGCTGCGCGATCCCCCGTCACGACCCCGGCAATGCCGGGCAGCACCCGTTGGAGATAAAAGTAATAGATCGGCCTGAACCACCGGTACGGCTGCGAGAACTCGAGCACGAACAGATGTCCGCCGGGGCGCAGCACGCGGTGCATTTCCCGCAGGCCCCGGCCGCGATCAGCCAGGTTCCGTAACCCAAATGCGATGGTCAGTGCGTCGAAGCCGCCGTCTGGCAGCGGCAGCGCCAGTCCATCCCCCTGCTGGAACGTCACGTTGGCAAATCGTCCGCCGGCTGCCGTTTTCTTCACCACCGCCTGGTCCAGCATCGGTTGACAAAAATCCATCCCCACGATCCTAGTCGAAGCGCCGAGTTGGTCACTCAACGCAAACGCCACATCCCCGCTTCCCGTTGCCAGATCGAGGACATCCACGGGGTGAGTTTGCTGGACGGCCTTCACCAGGCGCCGGCGCCACAGGGTGTCGACCCCGCCGCTCAACAACCGGTTTGCCAGGTCGTAGCGGCGCGCGATGCGACCAAACATGGTGTTGACGGCGACGGGATCAGGCATGATCCGGCCAGTTTTCCTGAAGGAAAGACCCGATGGCAAATCGGTCTTAAGGGGTTGACGCAATTCGAAGTACGAAAATACTTTAAGGCGCTTCAGTACCAGAATTCAAACAAGGAACCCCATGTCCAACCTAACGAAACGCGAGATCGTATTGGAAATTTACCGGAAGTCCGGATTTCCGCAGAAGCAAATTGTGGATACCGTGCAGCAGACGCTGGACATTATCCAGAAGGCGCTTGCGAACGGACGAAACGTCGAATTGCGAAATTTCGGCGTGCTCGAAGTGCAAGTACGGAAACAACGCATCGGCCGCAATCCGAACAAACCGGAAGCCGAAGTGGTTATCCCGCAGCGCGCCGTGGTTAAGTTCAAGTCCGGCAAGATTCTCAAGCAGCAGCTGAAGAAGCTGGATCTGCAGAAGCTGCAGGGCGGCGAACAAACGCCCCCGCCCGCCGAGTAGCACCGACGGGGAACCGCAGTCGCGACGTTTTGAGTCGCGCTGCCGCGGGCCGGTTTGCAAGGTAGCCGGCTCACATGGCTACGTTTCAGTCTCTCCCAGGCTTCCGCGAATTCTATCCCGAGGATCTCGCCCGGAGAAATCACGTCTTCCGACTTTGGCGGCAAGCCGCGAATTCCTTTGGATTTGCGGAGTACGATGCGCCGGTGCTCGAACCGCTCGACTTGTACAAGGCCAAGTCGGGCGAGGAGATCGAAGCCCAGTTGTTCAGCTTCACGGACAAGGGCGGGCGCGAAGTGGCGCTTCGCCCTGAAATGACGCCCACCGTCTGTCGACTCGTGGGCGCGAAGGCGAACGCCCTCAAACGGCCGATCAAGTGGTTCAGCATCGCGGAATTCTACCGCTATGAACGAATGCAGAAGGGCCGGGGGCGCTGCTTCTTTCAATTCAACGCGGATATCTTCGGCGAGCCGGGTCCCGAGGCGGAAATCGAGCTCATCGGTCTCCTTGTGCAGTGCCTGTGTGCCTTCGGTCTGACCGAGGAGGATTTTTATGTCCGGCTGAGCGACCGGAACTTGTGGTTCTTCTATCTCGAGGCGAACGGGCTGGACGACGAGCGGATCCGCAGTCTTCTCGGCGCGATCGATCGGTATGAAAAATACGGAGACGAGGCTTTCAAGCCGTACTCCGAACGCTACGGTCCGCTCCCCGACGCGCTGAAGCAGAAGGTGCTGGCATTCCTGCAGATCAAGTCGCTGCCCGATCTGGAGCAGGCGCTGGCGGGGATCGGGGGTGAGAAACTCGCGGCCCGGCTCGCCGATTGGCGGAAGCTTTTGGCCGCGCTGGATGCCATGGGTCTCTCGCGCTTCATCGCCGTCGATCTCGGGGTCGTCCGCGGCCTGGCCTACTACACCGGGTTCGTCTTTGAGGCCTTTGACCGCAGGGGCGAGTTGCGCGCGCTGGCCGGTGGCGGACGCTACGACGATCTGGTCCAGAAACTTGGCGGGCCCGCGCTCCCGGCGGTTGGTTTCGCGATCGGCGACATGACCTTCTCGCTCCTGCTCGAGGAGCGTGGGTTGATGCCGGCGTTCATCCAGGCACCGGACGTGTATTGCGTCATCGGCGGAGAAAAGGAACGCCTCGCCGCATTCGGCGACATCCAGGCGCTGCGGGCCTCGGGCTTCCGCGTCGACTATCCGCTCAAGGACGTTGCCTTCGGCAAACAGTTCAAGGCCGCCGCGGAATCAGGGGCGAAGCTCGCGCTGATCTACGGAGCCGACGAAATCGCGAAGGGAGTGGTCAAGGTTCGCGACCTGGCCAATCGCACCGAGAACGAGGTGCCGCGGAATCAGGTCGGCGCCGTCGTGAAGGACTTCTTTTCGGGATCTTGAAGATTCCCCGCGGATCCGACCGGGAGCACGGCGCGTGGCCTTGTTTCCCTCGTTGACCCGCTTCTAACGCGCCTTCGCGGAGGCCAGATCCTGCGGGCCGAACCGGTGCGGCAGCAACTCGGCCATGGTCGCAGCGATACTCGCGTCGGAATCGCAGACACTGATCACAAGCGCATCGGGGCCAAATTCGTTGATCACCTGCCGGCAGGCCCCGCAAGGCGCCGTTGCTGTCGCCGTCGGGGTGTAGATCGCAATCGCACGGATCGTGCGTTCGCCGGCGGCGACGGCGGAAAAGATCGCGGTCCGCTCCGCACAGTTGCAGAGGCCGTACGAGGCGTTCTCGACGTTGCACCCGACGAATACCTTCCCTCTGCCCGTGAGGACGGCCGCGCCGACGGGGAACTTCGAATAGGGCGAATAGGATGACTTCGCTGCGCGCCGTGCCGCCGACTGGAGACGGCGCTGGATGCCAGGGGAGGGTGCTTTCATGAGGAGTCCCCGACCATGCGGGTTCGCGGCCCCGCTGGCGAGCTTCCCGCGCTCCGGCGTCCGCCGGTCGGCTGCGTGCCGATCGTCGACTGTCCAATTACAGCCCGAGCTCCGACTTCACCTCGGTGAACGCGCGGATGGCGGTGTCGAGGTCGGATCGGCTGTGGGCGGCGCTCACCTGGGTGCGAATCCGTGCCGTGCCCTGCGGCACGACCGGATAGAAAAACCCGACCACGTATACGCCTTTCTCGAGCATCCGCGCCGCGAACCGCTGCGAGAGCGCCGCATCCCCGAGCATCACCGGCACGATCGGATGGGTCCCCGGCCGAAGGCTCAGCCCCGCCTTCTCGAGGCCGGCACGGAAGTACCGCGTGTTCTCTTCCAGCGTGTCGCGCAGCGCCGTGGAGCGGGAAAGCAGGTCGAGCGCCGCGATGGAGGCGGCGGCGATCGCCGGAGCCAGCGTGTTCGAGAACAGATAGGGCCGCGAGCGCTGGCGCAGGAGTTCCACGATCGGCCGGCGCGCACTGATGTAGCCGCCGCTCGCGCCGCCGAGCGCCTTCCCCAGCGTTCCGCTCAGGATGTCCACGCGTCCGACCACGCCGCACAACTCGTGGGTTCCGCGACCGGTTCGGCCGAGAAAACCGACCGCGTGGCTGTCATCCACCATGACGAGGGCGCCATGGCGGTCGGCCAGGTCACAGATCTCCCGCAGCGGCGCGATGTATCCATCCATCGAGAACACCCCGTCGGTCACGATGAGCTTGAAGCGAGCCTTGGCGGCGTCGGCCTCCCGGAGCTTGGCGTCGAGATCGGTCAGGTCCCGGTTGCAGTAACGATAACGCTGCGCCTTGCAGAGCCGGATGCCGTCGATGATCGACGCATGGTTCAACTCGTCGCTGATCACGGCGTCCTCGGGTCCGAGGAGGGTTTCGAACACGCCGCCGTTGGCGTCGAAACACGACGAGTACAGGATCGAGTCCTCGGTGCCGAGAAACTCCGTCAGACGCGCCTCCAGTTCCTTGTGAATCTGCTGCGTTCCGCAGATGAACCGGACCGATGACAACCCGTAGCCCCACCGGTCGAGCGCGGCGTGGGCGGCGCGGATGATGTCGGGATGGTCGGAGAGTCCGAGATAGTTGTTCGCGCAGAAATTCAGGACCGGGCGCTGCGATTCGGCGGGCTGCTGCGCGGCCGGCCCGGTGAGCGCCACGTGGCTGCCCTGGGGCGTGGCGATGATCCGTTCCCGCTTGAACAGGCCCGCCGTTTCGATGTCGGCGAGCGACTTTTCCAGGTGGGCGCGATACTCGGGTGTCATGGTTTCGGCCCTCCTCACTCCCACCGGAGGACGATCTTGCCGCTCTTGCCGGAACGCATCAGCTCGAAGCCGCGTTCGTAATCGGTGTAGGGCATGCGATGGGTGATCACCGGAGAGATATCGAGGCCGCTTTGGATCAGCGCCGTCATCTTGTACCAGGTCTCGTACATTTCGCG
>DASZYH010000217.1:0-8472 GCA_035545515.1 Opitutaceae bacterium | reverse complement strand
AGCTCCGCTCCCCTACACCCCCTCGTCGCCTACGGCGATAGGCAGGGAAGTGTAATTGTCGTCACACGGGAAGTGAGTTTGTCGTTGCCGGCCGGGAGGTTGACCGGACCGGACGTACCAGGTGGAACGCGATGTCCTCATCGCGTTGCTCGAGCCCACTCAGGTTGAGCTAGCCTGATGGGGCATCGGGCTCCACCAAATCCCCGCAAGCCGAAGGCCGTGTCCGTGGCTGCGAGCGCCAGCGAGCGGATGTTTATGCCGCGCCAGCTGCGACTTGAACCATGAACCCAGGGAGAACGGTCAGGTGGCGGACCCGGATGTCCGGGGTGGTGCGGTGTCCGTTACGCTGACGGGAGTCGTGTATTTCCGGCACGATTTCGCGGATGCGGCGAGCCGGGTTGAACAGAAGGGACTCCGGCGCCACGCCGCACGGTTACGGGGCGATTCCCCAAAACGGGTTCGCGAACCACTTCCATTTGAACCCCATGCTCCCGGCCTGCGTGCGTGGATAGCGGTCAAGAAGCTGCTTCAGCCGCAACGACCACCCATCTGACGGCGCAACCTTGCCCATCAGCGCATGGATCACGGCAGCTTGGGCTGCGAACGATGTGTCCTTCCAAATCGTTTCACCAAATTCTGGACTTTTGCTTGGGAAGGTGGGCCTGACGGCGAACGTCCTGTTCCAAATCCGGCTGTGATGCGCACAACAGTTCCGCATGATTGCCAGGCAATGCGCCCATGACTCGATGAGTGATGCCGGCCATCCGAGCTGAAGCGCTATTTCCTTTTGGTCTCTGAGGTCTGACAGGTTCTTGAAGATTTTTGACCAGGTCGAAAACGACAGTACTTCTCCTACCATCCATCCTGGAGGATGACTCGGAACAGAATACTTTCTGAAGTAGTGCTCGAGGAATTGCTCCCGCCGACCGCCCGTTAAAGGGTCGAGTTTTAGGATCGACTCGAGGTCTGCGAGAAATGCGTCGTGGCCAAACCGCGGCAGGAACACGGCGTCATCGAGAAACCACGTGTTCCCGTACCTGAGACATAGATGGTTGGTTGCAGCGGTACGGAGCGCCACTTCGATCCGTTCGACCGCGGAAATCACGAGCAATCGCAGTTCGCGGTCGAATTCGTACAATCTGACGATCTCATCGAAAGCAGTATTCGTGGGGAAGACGTGTCCGGAATCGGTATTGTCCGCGTCCACATAAAAGGCGCGGGTATATCCCGAGAATCTGTAATAGCTGACGCGGGACAAAAATTCCGTTGCGGCGAGCGGATTGGAAATCGTCAGTCCTCGGGCCCGCAGCTTCTCGAGCTGGTCGGAAAGTGATAAGGCCGGTTTGGTGAAATTACTCACTAAACCGGCCTTAAAGTAACCCGCAGCGGTGCGCGTCCTTTCGGAGAGGCGTAGCAGGTGTTGTTGGAAAGACGAAACAATGGAGCACTCACCTTTTCAAGCGCGGAAACATGATTTTAGTGCAGCACGGACGGTCACTTAATCTCCGGATTCGACGAAAGATAGACCATCCGATTGTCGGCCTCGAAGGTGTTTCCGCCAACTTTCCGCCGATCGGCATTCGTGATCACGAATGGTCCGCCAAATCGGGCGAAGTCGGTACGCCAGGTGAGATCCTCGGTCGTGTCAGGCATCTTTGTACGTCACGTGACCGCGGTCATCGATGGTGAAGAACTTCTCGTTCTGCAGCCGAGTGATGACGGTTTCGATCTCGGTATCGGCAATGCCGCCGGTGAACTGAAACATCGTCCGGATCGATCGCGCCACGCCGTCCTTCTTTTTGGGACTCAACTTCGCGATCCGCTCCTTCGCATAGGCGGTCTTGTCCGAAAGGGACATCGGCGCGCTGGCAGTCGGCGCGTGAAGTTGAGTGAGAGTTTCGAATTGCTTGGCCGTCATCTCGACGATGACCGTGCCGGAGGATGTCGTTCCGATATTTTTCATCGTGTAACCTCGACGTTGAAGCACGACCGCGGCGAACTGGTTCAGTTGTCCAGTGCGACCGACGTCGCCATTGGGTTCGGAGGAAATCGGAATCTCGGAGATAGATAATGAGATTATGTAACGCCTAACGAGGTTTACCAAGCAAGGAGGCGGTCGCGTGCATTTTGGTGAAGTCGCGTCTGGCAATTTACCTCAATCCGTTTCGGTCGATCGCTGCCGCGCGTCGTGGGACGCGACAATGTGGCCGAATGGTGGCTACGCTGCGCCGGCCCTCAATTTCATGAAGCAGCGAAACGCTGCTGCCGCATTCCGGGCTCGCGCGGGATGGAGCGGAGCTCTGAATTACGGGGCATGAATCGTCGCACTTTTCTGCAGCTGGCGGGAACCGCGGGATCGGGAATCGCTCTGGGTGTGCGGCCGGTGTTCGCACGCGGCACACCCGACGCGGCCAGCGGTCTGGCGTATGCGGGTGATTCGGAGATTCCGGATGCCGGCTGGCGGATGTGGCCCGACATGTCCGCCGAATGGAAGAGCGACCGGATCTTTCTCCCGGGTGAATTCAAGCTCGCCGATCTCCCGGTTCGTCCTCCCACCGGCGGTTGGTCCGCACTGACGGAAAGCGCCGGCCGGGGCGTCACGCTTCCGGCGACCGTCGAGCAGTTCGATTGGGGCACCACCGGGTTTCGGCCGTACCACAACGAATACAAATTCGAGACGTCTGACGATGAGGTCAAAAACGGCGCGTACTACGGCGTCTCCTGGTGGTGGCGCGAAATCACGATTCCAGCCGACGCCATCGGCCACCGAATCCTGCTGCACATCCGCGGCGCGCGGCAACGCGCCGAGGTGTTCCTGAACCACCAGCTCGTCGGCTATTCGATCCTCGAAGAACTGCCGTTCGTGTGCGACCTCTCCGCGGCGGCACGGGCCGGTGCCAATCAACTGGCCATCCGGATCACGAATCCCGGCGGACGACTCGATTGGGTCGACGGCGCCCGGATCGACTGGGCAGGTCTCGAGTTTCAGAAGAGCCATGGCTTCGGCGGACTCGACCGTGGCATGCGGCTGAGCGTCCATGGTGACGTCCGCGTGGCGGATGCCTGGGTACTCAACACGCCAGCGCCGCGAAAGATCAAAGCGCACGCCGAAATCGAGAACGTGGCGGCGGACGATCGTCCCGGCCGCGTTCGATTCGCCGTCATCGATCCGCGGACCAACGCCGAGCTCACGCATGTGGAGGTACGCACCGTCGCCAAGGCACGCGGAAACGCGACGTGTGCGGCGGACTTGTCGGTGCCGGACGCGCAGCTCTGGGACCTGGCCACTCCCGTGCTTTACCGGCTGCGCACGAGCTGGCTGCCGGACCGCAGCGCGGCGGCGTCGTCGAAACAGCGCGACACCCCGTTCGGCTTTCGGTGGATCGGCGTCGATGGGCTTGGCCACGATGCGGTGATTCGGCTCAACGGCCGGAGGATTCGGATCTATACCTCCATTTCCTGGGGCTTCTGGGCGTTGAACGGGCTGTTCCCGTCACCCGAGCTCGCCGCGAAAGAGGTGAAGGCGGCCAAAGGCTTCAACCTGAACTGCCTGAATTTCCATCGCAACCTGCCGAAGCCGGAGGTGCTGGATCTCCAGGATCGCGAGGGCCTGCTGCGTTGTGTCGAGCCCGGCGGCGGCAGTCAGGCGGTCACGCCTCGCGGACGCACCCGAGGTTTCGCGGAGCGGTACATGGAGGCAAAGATTCTCGGGATGATTCGCGAATGTCGCACCCGGCCTTCGGTGGTGCATTACATCATCCAGAACGAGGGCCGCGTCGATCCGACCAACCCTGCGTTGCTGGAACTGTTCGCGGTGATGCACGCGGCGGATCCGAGTCGGACGATCGTCGGCACCGACGGGTTCGTGATGCGCAATCCGCAGGCTTGGGAAGCGGCCTACCAGACGGAGGTGCGGCGCAGCCTGAAGCCGGCAACGCTCGAAGGCGGGGCGGCCGGCTGGTGGGTCGATCACTCCGGGCACGCGACTGACGTGTGGCAGGACGTGTGTTACCAGTCACCGCGTGACTACTACTACCAATCGCCGAACCGGGCGGAGATCGTGGAGTGGGGCGAGATGAAGGGTCCGGCGTCGTCGGACGACCATGTCGCCGTACTCGATCAGATCCGGCGCCACGGCGGCAGCAGCTACGATCGGCTCGATCACGAGCAGGTCCTCGCTGCGTACGACGCGTTCATCGACCGATGGGGTTTCCGGACGGCGTTTCCGTCAACCAGTCTCCTGTTCCGATCGATCGGCCAGCGGGCGTACGACTCGTGGGGCCAGTTGATGGAAAATGTGCGGATCAGCGACGAGACGGACATGGCGGCGATCAGCGGCTGGGAGTCGACCGCGATCGAAAACCACTCGGGACTGGTCGACAATTTCCGCGACTACAAAGCCGACCCCGCGCCGATCGCGCGCAGCCTGATGCCGCTGCGACCGGTGGCGAAACAGCGCCAGCTCGTGTTCTCACCGGGTGAGCGGGCGGTGTTCGACATCTATCTGCTGAACGACACCGCAGCCGCGGTCACGGGTGAGCTCACGTTCCGCGTCACCGGCCCCGATGGATCGGGAGTCGCCAACGAGCGGATGTCCGTGCCCGCGTACGAGTCGGACCGGTTGTCCTATCTCGTGCGCGAAGCCGTGACGAGTGAGCCGCTGCGGCTGCCGGGAATCTGGCGCGCGACGCTCGAACTCAGCGGTCGGCCCGACGTGACCCACGAAACCGAACTGCTCGTGGTCGGTTTGCCCACCGCGACGGAGACGACTCGCCGCGTGGGGCTGGCGGATGTCCCGCCAGCGCTGGCCGAGCACTTCGCTGCGATACCGGGAGTCACAGCCGAACCCTTCGGGGCGGGCACGCAGTACGACCTGATTGTGTTCAGCGGGGCGGTCGGAACGGCCAAGGCAGCGAAAGTCGACGCCGACGGCGCTGACATCATCAAGGCGGGCGCGGCCGCGTCGGCGTTGCCTGCGGCCGTGCTGGCCGACGTGATGCGCGGCGTGCCGCTGCTGTTCCTGGCGGCGGACGACGCGCATGCGGTTGGTGTGGCCAGGCAGCTCGCCGACCTCGGTGCGTTTCGATTCGACGGCATGGTGGGAACGTCGCGGGCATCCTGGATGGGCGCGTGGTACTTCGTCCGCGAGCATCCGCTGTACGAGGATATGCCCGTCAACCAGGCAATGGGCCTGCTGTACCAGGTGAAGAGCGGCGGCAGCAATGGCTGGCGCGTGGACGGCGATGGCGTCGAAGTCGTGGCGGGGTATGGCCGCGACCACGACCGGCACCTCGGCGCCGGGACGCTGACCGCGAAGCTCGGTGGAACGCGCGTCGTCATGCACCACATCACCGGCATGCACCCCGCGCTCCTCCGCCGCTTCCTCGCCAACGCGGTGAGTTATTTGAGGTGAAAGTGAAAGTGAGAAGGTCGCTCACTTTCGCGAGGTCGGTTTCAAATTCGGCCGCTGGATCGACGTGGCGTACTGGGAGCTCAAGCTGTGAGAAACTTGTTACGCACTATCACGTATCACCTGGAGTCCGAAGTTTGGCCACAGAGTCCGGGATTCAAATATCACGCAACTAGGAGTCCGGCGCATGCGTCGGCGCGCGCGCGCGCGGGTCAGGGCCACCTGACGCGGCTCCTTACGGCGTGGGGAGCTTGGCGGGAGAGCGCGGATCGAAGTGGGCGCGGATGCCGCCGGTTAGGGCGGAGACCTGGAACCCGTTTTGCGCGAGGACCCGCGCGGCGAAATAGGCGGTCTTGCCGAGCGCGCACACGGTCACCACGGGGCGGTTCCGATCCAGCTCGCCGAGGCGGCTGCGCAGGGCGGCGAGCGGAATATTGATGGTGTCGCGGCGCGGGAGCGGGTGCTGTTGGACCAGCGCTGGTGGTCGCACATCCAGCACCTGAACCGCGGGATCGTCGGGAAGCGCATCAACCGGATCGACAAGTCCGTCGCGTGTGTTGGTGGCGGTAAACCCGGCCAGGTTCACGATGTCCTTCGCGGCACCAAACGGTGGCGCGTAGGCGAGCTCGAGCTGTGCGAGGTCGTCAATCGTGAGTCCGCCAGCGATCGCGGTCGCGATCACGTCGAGGCGCTTGTCCACGCCCGCGAGCCCGACGACTTGCGCGCCCAGCACCCGGTTTGTCTCCAGGTCCCACAGGAGCTTGAGGAGAAGTGGCTTTGCGCCGGGAAAATAACCCGCGTGGTGGTTGTCGTTCACGGTGACCGTCCGGTAAGCGCGTCCGGCGGTGCGCAACCGCTTTTCCGACCACCCGGTGATTCCCGCCGCGACGTCGAACACCCGCACAATCGCGGTGCCGAGAGCGCCGGGATACGGGCTTGTCGTGCCAGGACGGAAGATGTGGTCGGCGACCAATCGGCCCTGCCGGTTCGCCGGTCCGCCGAGCGGGGTCGAAGTCGGTTCGTGGCTCACCCGGTCTTCCGTTTCGATCGCATCGCCCGCGGCGTAAATATTCGGATCGCTCGTCTGAAGGAATGGGTTGACGCGGATATGGCCGCGACGCCCCAGCATGAGTCCGGCGTCGCGTGCCAAACCAGTGTCGGGGCGGACGCCGATGCTCAGCACGACCAGGTCGGCGACCACCTCCCGGCCCGATGCCAGGCGGCAGCCGACCGTCGCGCCGGACTCGAAGGCGACCACGCTGTCGCCGAGCACCAGCTCGACCTGGTTGTGCCGCAGCTCGTCTTCCAGCAGCCGCGTCATCGGGCGGTCGAGCAGCGGCAGTACCTGGTCGGTGAGCTCGACCACGGTGACCGACTTGCGCAACCGGGCGAATTGCTCCGCCATTTCCAGTCCGATGAACCCGGCGCCAATGATGGCCACGCGCGTCGCGCTCGCCGCCGCCTCCTTGATCCGATCCATGTCGCCCAGGGAGCGCAGGGTGAAGATCCGCGGATCGTCGATTCCCGGCAACGCCGGCCGAACCGGCACCGCGCCCGGCGCGAGCAGCAGCTTGTCGTAAGCCAGCTCCTCGGTGGTACCCGACGCGAGGTTCCGCAGGCGCACGCGCCGAGCCGCCCGGTCGATCGCCACCGCCTCGGTGTTCGGGCGGACGTCGAGGGCGAGCATGGCCTTCAGGGTCTGCGGCGTCTGCACTGCCAGCGCCTCGCGGTGCTTGATCTCGCCGCCGATGAAATAGGGCAGGCCGCAGTTCGCGAAGGAAACGTCCGGACCGCGCTCGATCAGCGTGATGACCGCCGACTCCGATAGCCGGCGGGCCCGTGCGGCCGCCGAAGCGCCCGCGGCCACGCCGCCGATGATCACGAAATGCAGGGGCGAGGATGTGCTCATATGAGTCTTCTCGCATATATGCCCGGTGCCCGACAACGAGGGGCCGCGCGCGGTGGCATTCATTAGGTGAACGACTGACAAGAAACACGGGGCATTCTTTACCGCCGCGGGAGTTGCAGTTTTGATCGGACTCGGAGCATGTGGCCCCGCCAACCTGGCCGGTTCGGCGGCTCCCGCTGGACGGCGCCACGGGCAACCCGTCCATGAATACCTCTCCGTCTTCGAGCGCCACCGGCGATCAATCAATCCAATCAGGATCGGCCGCGCCAGGTTTGCCTCCGAGTCAAGGTGCCGCACCGATCGTGCGCCTGCGGCCGATCGGGGTCATTCGCAGCCCGCACCGGGATCCCAACCAGACGCCAATCCAGCCGCCGTTCGCCCCCGGGATCATTGGGCGCATCGAGCTCGATCCGGAGTTCGCGGCGGGGCTCGATGATCTCACCGGATTTTCGCACATTTACCTGATCTATCATCTCGATCGCGCCGGGCCGGCGAAATTGCACGTGAAGCCGTTCCTGCAGGATGTCGAACGCGGGATCTTCGCCACCCGGGCGCCGAATCGCCCGAATCCGATTGGGCTCAGTCTTGTGCGCCTGCTCGGACGTGACGGAGCCGTGCTCGAGGTCGAAGGCATCGATGTGCTCGACGGCACGCCGCTACTGGACATCAAGCCCTACGCGCGTCGCTACGACGCCGTCGAAAATCCCCGGGGCGGCTGGACGGAGGAGATCGACGAGGAGACGGCGTGGCGCCGCGGCTCCAGGGGGCAGCCACGCCCGTCGAAGTGAAGCGGCGGCGCCACGGACGGCAGTTCGGTCGCACACGTTTTGACGAGTCCACCGCCGCGCGTGAACGCAGCCTGCGCCGGAGGGAAGGACCCTCGCGCGGTGAGGGCACCGCGCCCACAGGAATGAGATGAGCGGGCGGCGCGAGTCAGGCGGGTTGGAGCCGCCAGTACATGTTGTAGTGCTGATGCGCCGTCCGGAAATACGGGATCAAAGTCACATCGCCGGGTCGTCCGATCCCATCCGTCCGAAATTCGAGGGGCTCGGCGGTCGGCTTGATCCGCTTCGGAATGTCTGCGGTGGTGCCGGCCAGCGAGGGGACGTCGATCGGCACGTTCAGCACCGAGCCGATTGTGCGTTCGTTGACG
>DASZYH010000216.1:0-32626 GCA_035545515.1 Opitutaceae bacterium | reverse complement strand
GCACCAGCGTCGAAACCGGGTGTAGACCGAACTCCACGGACCAAATCGCGCCGGAAGGTCGCGCCAGGGAATCCCGGTGCGCAAAACGTAGAAGATGCCGCTGAGCATGAGTCGGTCATCCTTCGGCGGGCGCCCCCGGCGAGGCCACCTGTGAGTTTTACGCTTCGCTCGGGTAATTTTTTTAGCCCTTCCCACAACGGGTCGGGCAGCTCCAATCGGTCAGCCGGATTCATGCGCGCCTTGCGATCAAACCGCTGCGCACATGGTTCCATCCATTTTGAAAACACTCCCTAGTTCCAATCGTCCCCATTGCTTGAAGAATCTCGGTCCAAAGGAAGGTGTGTTCGTTCGCATCGGCTCGACCAACCGCAAGGCCGACGCGGCGTTGATGCAGGAGTTACGCCGAATGGCGTCGCACGAAACGTTCGACGAATCACCGCTGGCGGAATTCGACTCGGAAGCATTGGACTTCCGAGCTGCTTCCGAGTCGTTTCCGGAGCGGGGGCGGCTGACGAAAGCCGATTTACAGACCCTGCGGTTGCTGACCTCCTATGGCCGGCGCTTGGTGCCAACGGTGTTATACCCGTGCCCGACGCCGCTTCTTCGATGCGGACAAGGCGGGCGACGTGCGAGCGAAGTGGTTACTTGGAGCGATTCCAGAAGCTGTTTCGAGTGGAACAGCTGGCGCAGTGCTTTGACCACAAGGAGATCCTGCGGCGGCGTTTCGGCCAGCCAATCTTCCTGGCCATGCTGGACTAAGCCGATCAGCACCCGCAGTTGGGCCGGTGGCGCCGGACCTCGCCGACGCGGTGCGCTACCTAAATCCATTGGTCCACGCTCGTGCCAAGAATCCTGCCAAGAACCCCAGATTTTCCGCTCGTCTTTTTCTGCCGTCACCTCCGACTGGAGGCCTATGCCGGAAACGAAACTTCGTTCAATCCCGGCCCCTGGCACCAATTTGGTTCCAAGTCGGAAGATCGCCGGTGAGCGCGGTCACGCTTTCCCAGATCAGCGGCTGCTGGCCGACGGATTGGCGATCTTGGCCGGACGGACGAGAGTCGGGGGAACTGGCCTCTGATTCAGTTGCTGCCGACTCGCGCGCGTGGGGCGCTGTGGTCGTGCTCCAATGGAACGTGAAATGTCTCACCCACCCGGACGGCGAGAAGCCGTTCCGGAGCATCTCGAAAGGCCTTCCGCAGCCGAATCGCCGGTTCAGTCATCGGTTCATGGCTCAACCTGAACGTCTCATGGTGAATCGGGACAAAGAACGCCGCGCCGGCATCGCGGGCCATCGTGACCGCCTGCTCCGGACTACAATGTGCCCGGATCCACGGATCGTATGCCCCGACGGGCATGATCGCCAAATCGATCGGGCGGCGCGGGTCGTAAAGCGACGCAAACATCCGGGTGAATGCGGTGTCGCCGCCAAAACAGATTGCATGTCCGGAACGCTCCAACAGGTACCCATTATAACCACGGTGCGAATCGCGGAGCATCCTCGCTCCCCAGTGCTCAACCGGCAGGGCGGTGATCTTGAGATTCCCACTCCGAGTGTTGAGCGTCGCGGTGTTCCCCCAGGCGAGCTCGTGGACGTTTCGAAATCGTCGGAGGAGATCGCCGGTTCCTGCCGCGGTGACGACGGGCGTGTCACGAGGGAATTTTCGAAGGCTCGCGACATCGAAGTGGTCGAAATGGGCGTGGCTGAGGACGATTACATCCGGCGGCGCAAACTCCCGCGGATGAAGGGCGGGACGGATGCGCCGCTTGGGTCCGATCACCAATGGGCCGAAGCGCGGTCCGACCCGGGTCGAAAACACGGGATCGGTCAGGATTCGCACGCCGAAAAAATTGAGCAGCACCGTCGAATGCCCGAGACAGCTGCCGGTGATGGCGTCGTTTGACCAGCGATCCGGCGCCGGCTTCTGTGCCGGCGGCAGCGGGCACCCCTGGCCATCGAAGATCATTTGCCGCAAGAATCGTGCGTGGCGCATCGGTGTCACACCGGTCCGCGCGGATTCACCGGCCCGCAACTTCGGGGACCGAAATTGCCTGATGTTTTCGGGAGCCGAAGAGCGACGGCGAAGCGCATGCTTTGGCGCAGCGACATCCGAAAGCACGGCGCATCGACACGCGGTTCAAATCATCCGTGAATGCCAAATGCGGCGGGCTCCTCCTGGTGAATTCAGTGTGAACAATCTTTCCGGTTTTTCCATTGCGGGGAGGGGGGGGCACCCTTCAATGACCACCTCTCAATTACCTGCATGTATTTAAAGGCGCTCAAGCTTCACGGCTTCAAGTCGTTTGCCGACCAGACCACGTTGCGTTTTGAAACCGGGGTGACCGCGATCGTCGGTCCGAACGGATGCGGCAAGTCGAACATCGCCGATTCCATTCGCTGGGTGCTCGGCGAGCAGAGCGCGAAGGCGCTTCGCGGCGGCAAGATGCAGGACGTTATCTTTGAGGGCGCCGACACGCGCAAACCGGCGCAGATGTGCGAGGTCTCGCTGCTGCTGACCGAGTGTGAAAAGCAGCTCGGCAGCGAATTTCACGAAATCGAAATCACGCGCCGGGTGCACCGCGACGGGCAGAGCGAGTACTTCTTCAATGGCCAGGCCTGCCGCTTGAAGGACATTCAGAAGCTCTTCATGGACACCGGTATCGGCCGGACCAGCTATTCGATCATGGCGCAGGGGCAGATCGACCAGATCCTGTCGTCCAAGCCGGAGGAGCGTCGCGCGGTCTTCGAGGAGGCGGCCGGGATCACGAAGTACAAGGCTCAGCGCCGCGAGGCGATGCAGAAGCTTGCACTCACCGACCAGAATCTCGCGCGAGTCGCCGATGTCATCGGCGAGGTTTCACGGCAGATCGGATCTCTCCGCCGCCAGGCGGCGAAAGCGATGCGTTACAAGCGCCTGAACCACCGGCTAAGGCACCTTGCGCTGGCCTGGAGCGGGTTTCATCACGCGCAGCTCACGGCGACACTTGGTGATCTGGAGGCGAAGGTCGCGGCGCTGCGCGCAGAGGCGGAGGCTCGCCGATCGAGTTTCGAAACCCAGCAGACGAGTCTCGAGGAGAAGAAGGCCCATCGCAGCCGGTTGAACCAACGGGTGCAGGACGCGCAGCAGGCGGTCTTCGACGTCCGGTCGCAAAAGGAGGCGGCGGAGAACGCCGGCAATCTCGCGCAGATCAAGCGCAGTGGACTCGAGGACCGCCTCGCCTCGTCGCGCGACAACCTCGGCGAACTCGAAATGCAGCTCCGCGAGGTCACCGCGCAGGTTGATTCCGGGGCGCAGGACAAGCAGGTGCAACTGGAGTTGCTCGGCGGCAGCGATGCGGTGTTCCAACAACGCAATCGCGAACTGGCCATCGTCGAGGGGGAACTCACAAAGCTCGAACAGGAACTCAATCAGTCCCGGTTTCAGCTCCTCCAACTCGAGAGCACGGTGGCTCGCCTCCGGACCGACTGTTCAAGCTACGAAGTCGACCAGAAGACCAGCGTCCATCGCCATGAGTCGCTCGCGCAGGAACTCGAAGGCGTCCGCCAACAGCAGAGTGCGGCGAGCCAGCTCCAGGCGGAAATCGAGGCGCGAGTCGAGGAGGCCTTGGCCGAGAAGTCGCGGACGAGCAACGATGTCGCCGTCGCACAGCAGACCATCACCGACCTGACGCGCGAATTTCGCGAAGGGCAGCGCAAGTTGTCCGAGATTGACCGCGCCCTGGCGCAACGCACGGCGCGGCTCCGCTTGTTGCAGCAACTGCAGGAAAAATGGGAGGGATTCGGCGAAGGGGCGAAGGCCGTGCTGCAGGGGCGGGTCGACGCCGCCCTGGCCGGTGCCACGGTCGCGCCGATTACCCACGGACTCGCCGTCAAGCCCGAGTACGGCAAGGCCATTGAGGCAATCCTGGGCGCGGCGGCGGAAGCGATCAGTGTCAGCGACCTCGGCACTGCCCAACGCATCCTTGCACAACTCGAGCAGGAGCAAATCGGCTCGGCCGTTCTTCGCGTCAGCGATGTCGGCGTCCGCGCCCAAGGGTATCCGGAGCTTCCTCCCGGCCTCGTACCGGCCGGCCAGGCCTTGGCCGAGACGGACCCGGCCCATCCGGCCGTCGGCCTCCTGAACGAGTGTTTTATCGCCGACGATCTTCCGGCGTTCCTCGATTTCTGGAAGGCGAATCCCGCGTTTCCATTTCTCGCCATCGTCACCCGCAAGGGAGATCTGGTCGACCGCCGCGGCTTGATCTACGGCGGATTCCACAGCAGCAAGCGTGCGGCTCACAGCATCGTGCAGCGCGAAATCGACCTGCGCGAGACTGCGAAGGCGCTCGCGGAGGAACAGAAGCAGCACGATGACCAGAAGTTGGTCATCGACGGCTTGAACGCCCGGCTCGCCGAGGCGGAGCAGGCGCTGGAACTGCGGCGCGGCGAGGTGCTGACAGCGACCCAGAATGTTGCAGCCATCCAGGCCGAACAGCGAAACGCCCAACGCAACGCCGAGGAGATCGGGAATCGGCTGCGGCGGATGGAGAACGAACTGACGGCGGTGGAACAGGCGCGGAACGAGGCCGAGGCGCGCTGGCAAAAGGCGCAGACGGGACTCGCGGAGGCGGATGCGACGGCTACGGCGCAACGGGAAAAAATCCATCAGTTGGAGACGCGCATCACGGAGGTCCGTACCGATCGCGACGTGAAGCGGGATTCGCTGGCGCAGGCCCGCCTCGAACTCGCAGAACGACGGCAGAAGGTGGAGGTGCTGGACCGTGGTCTCGGCGAAATGGAGCGCCGGCGGCAGCAACTCGGCGAGCTGCTCGTGCAGCGCCAGCATGAGATCGAGACCTGGACGGAGCAGATCAGCGAACTGGAGCGTGACAGCGAAGGGCAGCGCTCCCGGGCGGCTCAGCTGGCCGAAACACTGGTTGTATCGCAGGAGCAGGTGGAAAAAGTCCGGATCGAGCTCGTTGAAATCGAGCGGGAGATCAATTCGCTCGACGCGGCCCAGGTCGCCGTCCGGGACGAGGCGGACGCGGCCCATGATCAGCTGAGCATGCACGAGGTGAAACTCGCGGAGAATCGGCAACGCGCGCAGTTCCTCGCCGAGGAGGTCACCCGCGAATTCCAGACGGACATCACGACGGTGGATTGGAAGCAGCAACTCTGGCGCGCGGACGACGAGCCCGAGGGAATGAAGCCGCTCGACCTGGACGAGGAGGAGGACGACGACGCCGGGACGCAGAAGTCGGAATCGATGCCGGCTGCTTCCGTTTCGGTCCCAACCGCGACCGCGGAACCGGCACCCGATGGCAGCGCCGCGGCGGAGGTCACCGCCGCTCCGGTCACGAAGCGTCGGCGCAAGAAGAAGGAGCCGCGCGGTGAGCCGACCGAGGCTGATTTGGCGGCGCTGGAGCAGACCGACTGGTCTGCCGTCAAGTCAGAGATCGATGCGCTGCGGCAACGCCTGAACAGCATGGGCGCGGTCAATCTCGTCGCGATCGAGGAATATGCCGAGCTGAAGCAGCGCCACGATTTTCTGCAAAACCAGGTGAGCGACCTCACGACGGCGAAGGCGGAACTGGTGAAGGCGATCGACGAGATCAACCAGTCGTCGCAGAAGCAGTTCGAGGTCACGTTCGAGCAGATTCGCAAGAACTTCGAATATACCTTCAACACGCTGTTCGGCGGCGGTGTCGCCCGGCTCGAGTTGATTCAGACCGAGGACATTCTCGAGAGCGGCATCGAAATCGTCGCCCAGCCGCCAGGCACTAAGCTCAAGAGCATCACGCTTCTCTCCGGCGGGCAGAAGACGCTGACAGCGGTCGCGCTGCTGTTTGCGCTCTACATGGTCAAGCCGTCGCCATTCTGTCTCCTCGACGAGTTGGACGCGCCGCTCGACGAATCGAACATTGGACGTTTCACGGACCTGCTGAAGAAGTTCGTGAACGAGTCGCAGTTCATCATCATCACGCACAACAAGCGGACGGTCGCTGCCGCCGCCTCGATTTACGGCGTGACGATGGAAGAGCGCGGCGTGTCCAAGACCGTTTCGATGAAATTCAACGCGGAGCGCGGAGAGGCGGAGGTCCACCTTACGAACATCGCGGACTCTGTGCGCGGTGCGAAGGTGCCGACGGCGGTCAAGGCGGTCACCAGCACGACAATTCCGGCGCCGCCGGCGCCAGCCGCAACGACCGAGGATGCCGTGCCGGCCTGATCTGCGGTCGGCCGGCGCCGAAATCCGGCGCGGCCGACCCGAACGAAGGAACGCCGGGGTCTTCGGCGGAGCGGAAACGCCGTGCGCGCGCGACCGCGACGGATCCGAATTACATGATCAGATCGGGCGGCACGTTCGCCAGCGCTTCCTCCATCGTGGTGACCCCCTGCTTCACCTTGAGCATCGAATCCTGGTGGAGTGTCTTCATCCCGCTGCGCATCGCGATGCGCTTCAGTTCGGCGACTTCGACCTCCTTGTTGATCGCTTCGGTGAGCTGCTCGCTGTTCACCATCAGCTCGTGAATCCCCACGCGGCCCTTGTAGCCAGTCCCGCTGCACGTCGGGCATCCTTGCGGGTTGGCCTTGAAGATCTGACCGGTCCAGCCCAGCGCCTTCTCCAGAATCGACTTCTCACGCCCCTGGGGTTCGTAGGGGACCTTGCAGTTCTTGCATACCCGCCGGAGAAGGCGTTGCGCGCACACGCAGACGAGGGAGGCCGAGATGTTGAAGGGCTCGATGCCCATCTCGACCAGTCTTGTGACGGTCGAGGGAGCGTCGTTCGTGTGCAGAGTTGAAACGAGGAGGTGTCCGGTGAGCGCAGCTTCGACGGCGATTCCAGCGGTTTCCTCGTCGCGGATTTCGCCGACCAGGATGATGTCGGGATCCATGCGCAAATAGCATCGCAGGGCACGGGCAAAGGTGAGGCCGATTTGCCGGCTCATCTGCATCTGATTGATGCCGCCCAGCGTATATTCGATCGGATCCTCGGCGGTCTGGATGTTGACGTCGGGGGTGTTCACCTCGCCGAGCGCCGAGTAGAGGGTCATCGATTTCCCCGAGCCGGTGGGGCCGCAATGGAGGATCATTCCGTATGGCTGCCGGATGCACTCGCGGTATCGGGCGAGGTTCTCTTCGGAGAATCCAAGGGCGGGCAGCGGCAGGGTGCTCTTCTGCTTGTCGAGAATACGCATGACGATTTTTTCGCCATGCGCCATCGGTCCGGTGGCGACGCGGAGGTCGATGTCGATGTTCTTCTTCGTGTATTTCTTGAATACGATCCGTCCGTCCTGCGGCAACCGGCGCTCGGAGATGTCCAGGTTGCACATGATCTTGAGGCGCGTCGTAAGCGAGTTCGCGACTTGCTTGGGCAGGCGCAGCTTTTCCTGGCAGAGGCCGTCGATCCGATACCGCACGAGAAGCTCCTTCTCCATCGGTTCAATATGGATGTCCGACGCTCCGGAGATGTATGCGTCCTCGATGATGCGGTTCGCCAGTTGGACGATGGGGGCCGACTCTTCGCTTTCCAGGTCGGCGGCGGTGACTTCAGTGCCCTCGGCGCTGTAGGCGGTGCTGATGATCTCCGCCACGGAACCAATATCGACGTCCTCCGCGCCCGGTGCGGCCGCCTTGGTTTCCTTGAAGAATTTCTTCAGGAGTGCCTCGTACAGTGTCGCCGAGACGACGCTGACCTCCTCGATCGAAAGATCGGTCGCCTGCGTGAACGCCTCGCGCTTGCCGTAGTCGAGCGGATTGGTCATGACCGCCGCGACGGAGTTCGGGGAGAGGCGCTTGTGCGGGAAGACACCCTCGCGACGGATGACCGCGTCGCCCACGACCTCGATCAACTTGTCGTCGATCTCCAACTCCTCGGGCTTCGTGACCAGGGGCAGGTCGGTGAGCTTGGCCACGAACCGCGCCGTATCCTCGGCGTTCGGCACAAATTTCGGGTCCACCATGCGGTGGATGAGGGTTGAGGAGTATTCCGCGACCTCCTTCAGCAGCGCCAGATCCTTCTCCGTGAACTCCCCGTCGGTGCCGGCCGCGAGTTCCTTGTTCAGCACCTGGATCGCACCGAGCGTGATGGTGGTCTTCAGGGGGACCGTGAGCATCGAGCGCACTTCGAAGCCGGTCGTCTGCGCCATCGACTGCATGAACGGCGCCTGACTTTCGCTGTTGCGGAAGAAGACCGGTTCGCCGGTCTCGATCACTTTGCCGACGATGCCCGTCCGCACCGGAATCTTCAGCGAAAGGAGCTTGGCGGCGGTCTCCTGGAATTTCTTCTCCTTGGCCGGCTCGGCTGCCCACAGCGTGGGAGAATAATACACCTGCTTGAACGCGATCTCATTTCCCTCGACGAGGTAGAACGTCATCGATTGCGCCTGGAGGGCTTCGACCACCTTCGATGCCGTGAGCTCGATCACGGAAGCGACATCTTCCCGGCTGGGGGCCGGCTTGGAGATAACCTTGATGAGCAGCGAACGCCGCAGCGTTCCGGCGATGTTTGAGGAAGCCATGGGCGGGACCGGATTGGGTATCCTCCGAGATTGTCATCACGCGCCAACAGTGCCGCAATGCGAATCGTTGCGGGCGCTTTCACCAGCGATTGCGCCCTGCAAATCGGATGCTTCGGTTCTTCCAGGGTTTCCTCGAGCCGCGTCACGCCGCCGATGATACGGGGGCGCGGGCGGAGCGGCTTGCCGCCGACTGGCTTCGTCACCGTCGCGGATTCACGATCGTCACGCGAAACTGGCGCAACCCGCGCGACCATCGCGAAGAACTCGATTTGGTCTGCCGGGATGGCGAGGTCCTCGTCTTTGTTGAGGTGAAGGCGCGGTCCGCGGGTGCGCTCGTTCCGGGATACTTTGCCGTCGATCGGCGGAAGAAACGGGTGTTGCGGCGCGCGGCGAAGGCCTACCTGAAACGAATGCCGGTCCTTCCCCGCACCTTCCGCCTCGATGTGGTGGAGGTCACCGTGCCAGCGCACCTATCGGGAGGACGGTTGCCGGACTCGCTTGCCGAGTGGCAGAGAATTCCGGCCGGTGCCGCTCCGGCGGTGCGACATTTCGAAAACATTCCGCTATTCTCGAAACATTTTCGCGGGTGAGCGGGCGAGGGCGGTCGTGATTGGCCAGACTCGGGCGCGAAGCGCGGAGTTTCGTTGCGATTTGCGTCTCGTCATAACCGGCATTTCCCTTGCTCCGGCATCAAGCACTTAGGAAAACACCGTCTCCCACATGGCCGACTCCGACCGTCATCCGTTCTTGCAGGGACTGAGCAAACACCGCGGCGCACCTCCGACCGTCGTCGTCATTTTCGGCGCGTCGGGTGATCTGACCGCCCGAAAGCTCATCCCGGCAGTGTACAATCTCGCGTGCGACAATCTTCTGCCGGCGGACTTCTTCCTCGTGGGGTACGGGCGTACGGCCATTCCCGACGATCAGTTCCGAAAGCTGGCGGCCGATGCGATCAAGGAGTTTTCGCGGCGCGACCTCAACCCGGAGGTCTGGAATCGCATCGCGCGGAACACCACGTATGTGGCAGGTGGCTACGACGAAAAGCCCGCGTTTGACCAACTCGCGGCCCACATCAACGAGATTGAAAAGAACCTCGGACGGGATCTCCAGACCCTGTTCTACATCTCCACGCCTCCCTCGGTTTTTGCCCCCATCCTGAAATGTCTGGGCGCGAGCGGTCTGGCGACGCGGCACCTCAACCACGTGCTGCATTCAAAGGTCATCATCGAAAAGCCGTTCGGCCGTGACCTCGCCTCGGCTCAGGCGCTCAACGAAACGATCCGGAGCGTCTTCGAGGAGCATCAAGTCTACCGCATCGATCACTATCTGGGGAAGGAAACCGTCCAGGACCTGCTGGTGCAGCGATTCGCCAACGCCATTTTCGAGCCGCTGTGGAACCGGAATTTCATCCAAAGCGTTCAGATCACCGTGGCGGAAGAGGTCGGCGTCGGCACCCGGGGCGGTTACTACGAGCAGGCCGGATGCCTCCGGGACATGATCCAGAATCACACGATGCAGCTTGTGGCCCTGACGGCGATGGAGCCTCCCGTGTCACTCGATGCCGAGGCGATCCGCGACGAGAAGGTGAAGCTGCTGCGCGCGATCCAACCCCTTGCGCTCGGTCCCGGCGGCGACGTGGCGCGGGCGCAGTACAACGCCGGCATGATCGGCGGCAAGATGGTCAAGGGTTACCTCGAGGAAGAGGGGATCGCGCCGCAATCGCGAACCGAGACGTACGCGGCCATTCGGCTGTGGATCAACAACTGGCGCTGGCAGGGCGTGCCGTTTTACCTCCGCTCCGGGAAACGAATGGCGCGGCGGGTCACCGAGATCGCGGTCAATTTCAAACGTCCGCCCGGCACGTTGTTCAACGAGGACGGGCGGTTCGACCTCGCGGCGAACACGCTGTCCTTCCAGATCCAGCCCGATGAAGGCCTGAGCATGGTGCTGAATACGAAAATCCCGGGACTGGAGACACGCACGCAACCGGTGAAGATGAATTTCCGGTATGCGACGACGTTTGGCTCCAACACGCCCGAGGCGTACGAGCGCCTCGTGCTCGACGCGATGATCGGCGACGGCACGTTGTTCATCCGCGGCGACGAGGCGCTCGCGTCGTGGCGCCTCTACACGCCGGTGCTCGAAGCCTGGGGTGCCGCCGGCCGTGAGGGAATGGACAGTTACGCCGCCGGCTCGTGGGGACCGGCCAGCGCCGACCACCTTGTCGCCGCCCAAGGCAGCGCTTGGAGACAACCGTAAGCGCCCCATCCGCCATGTCCGCCATTTTTGACGCACTGCCTGGAATCGAAGTCCCGGTGGCTGAGATCAACCAGCGGCTGAGCGCCTTGTGGTCCGACACCGCGGCCAGCGGGGGGATTGCGCCATCCGCAGACGATGCCAAGGCGACCCAGGTGAATTTCGTCCTGCACCTCGGGTTCAAGACCACGTCCGAGGATGCGACGAAACAGTTCCAGACGACCGTCCGATTTTCGCAGCGATATCCGAGCCGGATCGTCGTGCTGTGCCCCGTGGCCGACGAGGCGCACTCGGGACTGGAAATGCGCTCGAAGATTTACGGCGAATGCTTTCTCGGAAAATCGAAATCCGACAAGCGCTGCGTCGAATTTGTGCTGTTAAGCTACCCGCGGGCCGCGCGGCGCTTCCTGGAAGACCAGGTTTCGATCTGCCTCTCGACCGATCTTCCCCTCTATTATTGGGCGCACCGGTTCTCGGAGAGTGGCAAACTCGCGGACTACCAGTTTCTGCTGACGCGGGCGAACCGCGTCATGATTGACAGCGCGGTGGCGCCGGAGGGGGCGATGACGTACACGTGGCCCCGCCCGGAAACGGTGCGTGACCTTGCTTTCGCCCGACTGCTGCCGGTTCGCCAGTCCATCGGGCAGTTCCTGGCGTCGTATGCGCCGGAACAGCTGGCCGGGACGTTGCGGGAAGTGGCGGTTTCGCATCCGGCGGCGTTGAAAGCCGAGGCCAGAGCGCTGCTCCGCTGGCTCCGCGGCCGACTGCGCGACTGTGGCGCAGCGGACACCGTCGCGTTCAATGTCACCCAGGTCGATCAGCCACCCGCCCGCCTCGGCATTTCATTTGCCTACGACGATCCGGCGAAACAGTTCCGGTGGAGTGGTGACCTGGCCACCAAGCAGGCGCTGTTCGAAGCGAGCTACGGTGGCGCCACCACGAAGCTGCCGGCCGCCGTCAGCCTGCTCCGACCGGAGAACGCCTTGAGCGAAGCGATGTTTTTCTGAGAAGGAGTGCCCTCGTGGCGCAGCCGTCGGCCGCCAAGGGCATTCTTCTTATCGCCGAAGCGTGGCGATCGTCAGCCAACCGGAGTCCTGCGACGCGACGTTTGCGAATCGCATCGGCCGACCTTGGGGAAGCGGGTTGGGGACACGCAGGGCGATCCGAAATTCACCATGGAGGTCGGACGGCAATGCATGAACCGACGAAAAGTCCTCGGCATCCGGCGGCAGAATGCCCGTGAGATCCCAGCCCGTGATCCACGAAGCGATCGGTGAGCCGTTGGGCGTGAGCACTGCCGCGAATACCGGCCATCGATAGTAGAACGGTGCCACCCCGGTGTTTTCGATGCGGACCACGATCCGGACGAGATTGCCCGTCTGGACCACTGCCGTGGCGCTCCGGACGGTCAGTTCATATCCCAGTTTGCGTGCTCCCGCGAGGGCTCGATCGCGCCGCTCGCCCGACAGCCCGGTGCGAAATACCCCAGAGTTCATGAGCCAGGTGGCGTGCGTGGCGTTTACGCAGGGCAGAAACTCCTGGCCAGCGGGCGCGCCGGTCGGTTCATCCCACAGCGTGTTCCAGACCTCGGGGCGAACTTCGCCGCCGATGGGTTCGGTGCGCCATTTCTCCAGTGCTCCCGCCCGCTTCATCCGATCCAGGAAGAACCAGCTGTTCGGCTTGCCGCTTGGCATCGTGGCCCACGCAAACGAATCGTCGTGGTAGCCAAAGCGCCGGGAATGATTGTCGGCATAGTAAGCGTCGTCGGGGCCAGCCGGATATCGGAGTAATACCGCGGTTTTGTGGAAGGCCCGATCGTAGGCGTCCATGACCTCCTGTTGGACGCGTTCGCTGGCAAACCATTCCTTGTGATCGGACGTGTGCCATTCGCCCCAGTACCCAAGCAGCCCGGCCGTAATGAAGCCGATGCGTGGGTCGCCGTCGTATCGCGCCCCGAGCGCGGCGATGAATTCCCGAAGCACGCTTCGTAGTCGCGGGTCCTCGTAGTCGGGCGAGACGCTCCGGCCGTGGTTCTTTCGTCCATCGTAGCGGTGCACCTCGAGTCCCTCGGCCAGAAGAAAACGGGGCGTCCCCGGCGGTTGGCCGGGGTAGTCGAGGTAGACGCGAAACACGGCCTGGCATCGGCGGGCGGCAATCGCGTTGAGACGCTGCTCAAGCGGCTGCCAGTCGAAGACGCGTTCCGCCGGCATCAGCGCTGACAGTGGAAGGTAAAACCATTCGAGGGAGTGGGGGAATTCGTCCCGTTGCGCCGCCGTATCATACGGGACGAAACCTTTCAGCGGATTGTCCACGGGCGCGGGCGCGTAGGCCAGCGGCGCAGAGCCCGCATGCGGCGGCGGGCCCGCGTGGGCGGTCGCGACCCAGCCCAGCACGGCGCAGACCAGCGTGAGCGTGCGACCGCCAGGGCTCATGTGATGGACCTCTTACCGCACGTTGAGCACGGCGTAGGTCCGCTTTCCCTTCCGCAGGAGCAGGTATTTGCCAAACAGAAGGTCGGCGCCCGTGGCGGCGCGCGAGGGCTCCGCCACCCGCCGGTTGTTCAGGTAGATTCCGCCGCCCTCCACGTCCTTGCGTGCCTGGCCCTTGGAAGGAGCCAGACCGCTGTGCACCAACAGCTCGGTCAACGGCGCGCCGGTGCCCTCGAGTCTGCCGCGGTCAAGGTCCTGGGTGGGAACTTCGCCGACGACGTCCCGAAACACCTCCTCGGGTGTGTCACCGATTTCGGCGCCAAAGAGAATCTCGCTGGCTTTCAGCGCCGCATCGAGCGCGGGCTGACCGTGAACGAGGCGGGTCACCTCGCGGGCGAGGGCGCGGTGGGCCTCGCGGGCTCCGGGATTGGCGACATGGGCGGCTTCGAGAGCCTCGATTTCGGGCCGGGACAAAAAGGTAAACTTGCGCAGGTATTCCGAAACCTTGGCGTCCTCCGTGTTCACGAAGAACTGGTAGAATTTGTACGGGCTGGTTTTCTTCGGATCGAGCCACACAGCGCCCCCTTCGGTTTTCCCGAACTTGGTGCCATCGGCCTTGGTGATCAGGGGGAATGTCCATCCCCACGCCGCGAGGCCGAGCTTCTTGCGGATCAGATCCGTCCCGGCGGTGATGTTGCCCCACTGGTCGGAACCGCCGATCTGCAGTTCACACTCCAGGCTCTTCCGGAGGTGATAAAAATCGTAGGCCTGCAGCAGCTGGTAGCTGAACTCGGTGTAACTGATGCCATTCTCACCCTCCATTCGCGATTTCACGGAATCCTTCGCGAGCATGACATTGAGCGAGAAAAACTTTCCGACTTCGCGCAGGAAATCGAGATACCCGAGAGGGGCGCTCCACTCCGCGTTATCCACCAGGCGGGCTGGATTGCCCGGGGCGCTGAAGTCGAGCAGCCGCGCGAGCTGGTCCTTGATGCAGGTGACGTTATGCGAGAGCTGCTCGCGCGTGAGGAGGTTTCGCTCCGCGGATTTTCCCGACGGGTCGCCAATCATGCCGGTGGCTCCGCCGGCGAGGGCGATGGGGTGATGTCCGGCCAGCTGAAACCGCCGCAGCGTGAGCTGGCCCATGAGATGGCCGACATGGAGGGAATCACCGGTCGGATCGAAGCCGCAATACAACGCCAGGGGTCCTTCACTCAGGCGCTTGGAAAGCGCGTCAAGATCGGTGCAGTCGGCGAGGAGGCCGCGCCATTGGAGTTCGTCGGTTAGCGTCATTGCGGAAACGAAGAATTAAACGCGTGGCCGCCGGACACCGTCAAGGGCCGGTTCGGGGACACCCCGGGCACGGGCCAGCCCCTGAACCACCGGAGGTTGAGCCCCTTGCCCGAGCGGTCCCGCGGTACGAGCCCGGATCGGTGAACCGCTGGACGTCAGCCAGGGGAAGGGGGGCTCCGGTGCGCGTCGCTTTTCTCCTGCTAATACCCGCGGAAGAAATTCAGAAGACATTCAGAAACCCTTCGCGCGACGGAAAAACGATTTGCGGCCCGCGTGCTCCCGGCTCAATTTCCGCCCTTCATCCCCGGCGATGGTCGCTGGGAAAAGCCCAACTCATCCCATATTCCCATGCCTCTCCCTGTTGGAACGCGCGCTCCGGATTTTACCCTGAAAACCAAGACGGCCGACGGTCTGAAAGACGTGCGGCTGAGCGACAACTTCGGCAAGAAGTCCACCGTGCTGCTGTTCTTCCCGCTCGCCTACACGAGCGTGTGCACCCAGGAAATGTGCGACCAGACGGGCGGCCTGGGTGAATACGAGAATCTCGGCGCGACGGTGTATGCGATCAGCGTGGACAGCCCGTTCGCGCAGGAGGCCTGGGCCAAGGCCAACAAGATCGGCGTCACGCTGCTGTCGGATCTGAACAAGACCACGATCAAGGCGTACGATGTGGTTTTCCCGATGCTCGCCGGGGTCGGCGACACCGCGGCCCGGGCGGCGTTCGTTGTCGGCACGGATGGCACGATCAAGTATTCCGAGCAGACGCCCACGCCAAAGGACCTGCCCAACTTCCAATCGATCAAGGCGGCGCTGGCGGGCTGAGCGCATTCCCCGTCAGTGGACGCATGCGTGCCACTCCGGCGGCCGGTCGAGGCGACTTTCACTCTGAAATCGACAGTCGAAATCTGACAAATCCTGTGAGCCTTCCGAATCCCTTCAACACGCTCCGGAGCTTCACCGCCGACGGTGATTCCCACCGCTTCTATTCCCTGCCCGCGCTCGAGGAGGCGGGTTTCAAGGTCTCGCGCCTGCCGGTTTCGATCCGGTTGGTGCTCGAGTCCCTGCTGCGCAATTGCGACGGCAAGCGGGTTCAGGAACCGGCCGTCCGCAGCCTCGCCGGCTGGCAGCCGAAGACAGCGCGGACGGAGGAGGTGCCCTTCGTGGTCGCCCGGATCGTTTTGCAGGACTTCACGGGTGTGCCGCTGCTGGTTGATCTGGCCGCGATGCGCGCCGCGGTGGCGCGTCTCGGCAAGGATCCGAAGATGATCGAGCCGCTCGTGCCGGTCGACCTCGTCGTCGATCACTCGGTGCAGGTCGACTACTTCGGCTCTGGCGACGCGATGAAGAAGAACCTCGAGCTGGAGTTCTCGCGCAACCGTGAGCGCTACCAGTTCCTCAAGTGGGGCATGCAGGCGTTCAACACCTTCAAGGTGGTTCCGCCCGGCATCGGCATCGTCCACCAGGTGAATCTCGAGTACCTCGCCAAGGGCATCCTGAATGACGAGGCGGGCGTGTATTATCCGGACACCCTCGTCGGCACCGACTCGCACACGACGATGATCAACGGTCTCGGCATCGTCGGCTGGGGCGTGGGCGGCATCGAGGCGGAAGCCGGGATGCTGGGGCAGCCGGTGTATTTCCTCACCCCCGACGTCGTCGGCGTGCATCTGACCGGCGCGCTGCGCGAGGGCGTCACCGCCACGGATCTGGCCCTCACGGTGACGCAGCTCCTGCGCAAGGCAAAGGTCGTGGGGAAATTCGTCGAGTTTTTCGGGCCGGGAGCGGAGGCGCTTCCGGTGGTCGATCGGGCGACGATCGCGAACATGGCGCCGGAATACGGCGCGACGATGGGATTCTTCCCGATCGATGCCGAATGCGCCAACTACCTGCGCGCCACCGGTCGCGACGAGAAGCACGTGGCCCGATATGAAGCGTATTACCGCGCGCAGGGACTCTGGGGCATTCCGAAGCGTGGCAGCATCGATTACTCGCAGGAGCTTGAACTCGATCTCGCCACGGTGGCGCCCAGCGTGGCCGGTCCGAAGCGTCCGCAGGACCGCATCGAGCTTCCGAAACTCGGGCGGGAATTCGAGACGGCGTTTTCGCGCCCGGTCGCGGAGAACGGCTTTGCGAAGCAGGCCTCGGATCTCCATCGCTCCGTGCACGTCGAAGGCGCGGGCTGGACGCGTCCGTCCGGCGGCAGCCAGGAAGGGGTGCCGCTCCATTCCGGTGAGGTGAAGAACACGAGCATCACCACCGAACGAGAGATGGCGAACAACCGTCCGACTCCGGACCCGGTTTCCGTCAAGGTTCGCCGGATCGACGGCGAGATCGGGCATGGCAGCGTGCTGATCGCGGCGATCACGAGCTGCACGAATACCTCGAATCCCAGCGTCATGCTCGCCGCCGGTCTGCTGGCGAAGAAAGCGGTTGAACGCGGGCTGCGGGTGAATCCGGTGGTCAAGACCTCCCTGGCTCCCGGCTCCCGCGTCGTCACCGATTACCTCGGGAAGACGGGCCTGCAGTCGTATCTGGATCAGTTGGGTTTCCAGACGGTTGGTTATGGCTGCACGACCTGCATCGGCAACTCGGGGCCGCTGCATCCCGCCATCGAGGAGGCGGTCACAAAGAATGATTTCGTCGCGGCGGCCGTTCTTTCCGGCAACCGCAATTTCGAGGCCCGCGTTCACCAGAACATCAAGGCGAACTTCCTCATGTCGCCGCCGCTGGTCGTGGCCTTCGCGCTCGCCGGCCGGGTGGACATCGACCTCAGCTCGGAGCCGATTGGCCAGGGCAAGGACGGAAAGAACGTCTTTCTGAAGGACGTTTGGCCCACGCTGGCCGAGGTTCGTGACCAGTTGCAGGCTGCCTTGACGCCCGACGTGTTCCGGCGCCTTTACGCCGATTTCGCGGCGCAGAACCCGAAGTGGAACGAGATTCCCTCGAGCACCGGCAACGTGTACCAGTTCGATCCGAAGTCGACGTACATCCAGGAGCCGCCGTTCTTCGCGAATTTCTCGATGTCGGCGGGTCGGATCGAGGAGATCAAGGGCGCCCGTGCGCTGGGCATCTTCGGTGACTCGGTCACGACCGATCACATCTCGCCCGCCGGCGCGATCAAGAAGACCTCACCGGCCGGCCGGTACCTTCTGGAGAACACCGTGCCTTTCGAGGAGTTCAATTCCTACGGCTCGCGGCGGGGCAACGACCGGGTGATGGTGCGCGGGACTTTCGCGAATGTCCGGATCAAGAACCTGATGCTCGGTGGCGAGGAGGGGGGGAACACGATCTACCAGCCGACCGGCGAGAAGATGTCGATTTTCGACGCGGCCGCAAAGCACATCGCTGCCCGCACCCCCCTGGTGGTGGTTGCCGGGCACGAATACGGAACCGGTTCCTCCCGCGACTGGGCGGCGAAGGGGACGAATCTGCTCGGGGTCAAGGCCGTGGTGGCCCAGAGCTTCGAACGCATCCACCGCTCGAATCTCGTGGGCATGGGCGTTCTGCCACTCCAATTCAATGAAGGGACCAGCGCGCAGACGCTGAAACTCGACGGCACGGAGACGTTCGACATCCTCGGTTTGACTGCTGGTCTGAAGCCGCAACAGGACCTTAACCTGCGGATTACGCGCAAGAGTGGGGCCGTGGAGAACGTGCTGGTGCGCTGCCGGATCGATACGCCGATCGAGATCGAATACTACCAGCACGGGGGAATTCTTCCCTACGTGTTGCGGCAGATCATCTCGCGTGGCTGAGTGACGGAGGATGTGGCGCCGGGCGGAGGAGATGCTTCCTCCCGGTTGAACTCCCGCACTTGCTCATCCGTCGGTTCCAGCAACATTGCCTGTCATCGGAGATATCCTGATGCCTGACGTCAGCAAACCTGTGTACCTGGTCGACGCCGATGCGGATCCGGTCGTCGTTCGCGTCGAAGGCCGCGCCTGTTTTCAAAACAGCGCGTGCCTCCGCGATTTTTTCGACGAAATGCGCCGGCAGGGGAAGGCGCGGTTCATCCTCGATTTTCAGGGCTGCGCTGGCATGGACAGTACGTTCCTTGGCGTGCTGGCCGGGGCGGCGCTGGAGTTGCGCCGGAGCGCCCCTCCGGGGACGCTGGTGATCGCACGTCCGGGACCGCGCAATCTCGAGTTAATCCGCAACTTGGGACTGCATCGTCTACTGACGGTGGATACCGGACCATCGGCCGCCGCCGTTGACGGGTGCAAGACCGCGCTGGAATGCCGCGGCGGGTCCGATTCGGAGAATGCGCGCCTGGTGCTGCAGGCGCACGAAAACCTGGTCAGCGCGGATGCCGCGAACCGGGCCAGGTTTCAGGATGTCCTGACCTACCTCCGGACCCGGACCGAGAAGAAGTAAGGCGGCGCGATCCCAACGACCGTTTGGGGAGGAGCCAGTCGCCTCCCTGGTGCAGCTGCACCGGTTTCGGGACGCTACAGTTGGAGAGAATTTTTGTGGCACCGCGCGGCGCGCCTACTACGTTGCCGAATCCGCATGTCTGCCACCCAATCCGACGCTGCTCCCATCGACCGGTTCTCGCTGCCCGACACGGCCGGGCATTTCGGCCGCTATGGCGGCGTGTTCGTCCCCGAAACGTTGATGACGGCGCTGGAGGAGCTCGGCGCGGCCTACGGAGTCGCTCGGCAGGATCCGAAGTTTCAAGCCGAACTGCGGCACCATCTGAAGGAGTTCGCCGGCCGGCCGACCGAACTCTACTTCGCGGAACGTCTGACCGAGCACTGCGGCGGAGCGAAGATTTACCTGAAACGTGAGGACCTCCTTCACACCGGTGCGCACAAGATCAACAATGCGCTTGGCCAGGCATTGCTGGCGCGGCGGATGGGTAAAACGCGCGTGATCGCCGAAACCGGCGCCGGTCAGCATGGGGTGGCGACCGCCGCGGTGTGTGCGAAGTTCGGACTCGAATGCGTGGTGTACATGGGCTCCGTCGACATGGAGCGACAGGCGCTGAATGTCTTCCGGATGCGGCTGATGGGCGCCGAGGTCCGCGGGGTCGAGGCCGGCCAGAAGACCCTGAAAGAGGCGATCAATGAGGCGATGCGGGACTGGGTGACGAACGTCCGCGGTACCCACTATATTCTCGGTTCCGCGCTCGGGGCGCATCCCTATCCGATGATGGTGCGCGACTTTCATCGGGTGATCGGCCAGGAAGTGAAGGAACAGATCGTCGCCCGCGAAGGACGGCTGCCCGACGAGATGGTGGCGTGCGTCGGCGGCGGCTCGAACGCGATCGGTTTCTTCTTCGATTTTCTCGAGGACACCAACGTTCGGCTGGTTGGCGTGGAGGCGGGGGGCCGCGGAATCAACCGCGGCGACCACGCGGCCAGATTCGAAGGCGGCAAACTAGGCGTGCTGCAGGGCAGCAAGACCTACATTCTGCAGAACCCCGACGGACAGATCGAGCTGACGCACTCCGTCAGCGCCGGGCTCGACTACGCGGCGATCGGCCCGGAGCACGCGTTCTATCGTGACCGCAAGCGGATCGATTACGCGTATGCCTGTGACGATGAGGTGATCGAGACCTTCCAGCTCTGTTCCCGACTCGAGGGAATTATCCCGGCGCTCGAAAGCACGCACGCGTTGGTGCACGGATTGAAGCGGGCGAAGGCGATGCGCCAGGATCAGATCCTGGTCATCAATCTCTCGGGCCGCGGCGACAAGGACGTAAAACAGGTAGCCAAGCTGCTCGGCGTGAAGCTGACGTAACCGCGTCCTGACTCCGGTGGCCTCAATCGGAACGGAGGCTGGCGAACCCCGTCGGCAAGCGACGAGACGGATACTTGGAACTTGTGAGTTGGGACGGGTTTACTGTTACTTGCGCCCATGCGCAGCATGACCGGTTACGGGCGCTCCACGGCCGCCATCGCAGGATTTTCACTGACTGTCCAGGTCAGCTCGGTGAACCGCAAAACCCTCGATCTGACGATCGCGGTCCCGGAAGAGTGGGAGAGTCTGGAGCCGGTGATCGCCGAATTGGTTCGAAAATTCGCCGCGCGCGGCAAGGTGCACGTGGACGTCGAGTTGACGGGCGAGAAGCTGGCGACAACCATGTCCTGGGACGAGAGCGCGGCGACGGACGTGTTGCAGCGGCTCGAGCTGTTCGCCGCGAGAGCCGGAGTAAAGTTCGAGCCGACCGCCGAGCTGTTGTGGCAGGTCGCAAACGCCCAGAAGCGCGCGAACGGCATTCCCTCGGCTGAATCCGCCGAAACCGTCCTCAGCACCACGTTGACTTCGGCCCTCCGGGCATTTGCCGCGATGCGGGCGAAGGAAGGCGAGTCGCTGCTCGTCGATTTCATCAAGCGGGCGGAAACACTCCACCGTCACGTGGAGGTCATCGCCGCGCGGGCACCGCAGGTCCCGGCGGCGTATCGTGAACAGCTGATGAAGCGTTTGCGCGAAGCCGGCCTCGAACTCGATGTGAATGACGAACGAGTGCTGCGGGAAATCGCCCTCTTTGCCGACCGCTGCGACGTCAGCGAGGAGATTACGCGGCTCCGGAGCCATTTCGACCAGTTCTCCACGCTGCTGAAATCCGAAGGCGAGATCGGACGCAAAGCGGAATTTCTTCTCCAGGAGATTGCGCGGGAAGTGAACACGATCGGCAGCAAGGCGAATGATCTGACGATCGCCCGCGCCGTCATCGAGTTGAAGAACGAATTGGAGCGCGTGCGCGAGCAGATGGCCAACGTCGAATGAACGCCGCCCGGTGGCGTTGAAACCGGGAAGTGACCGGCACCCGGTGACCCGGTGGGCACTCCAGGGGATCGTGGTTCGGCCCGGCGGTGGAACCACCGCGGCCAAACAGCGGATCTCTGCCGGTCAGCGCCCGGTTTTGCCGGGCTGCGTTCGCAGTGAATGCAGCAGGTAAAGGATCACGCCCACGCAGATCCCGGAATCAGCGACATTGAACGTCGGATACACATACGAGCCGAAATGCAGGTCGATGAAGTCGACCACGTGGCCGTAGTGCAGTCGATCGATGAGATTTCCGACAATGCCGCCGCACAGAAGGCCAAAAGCAATCTGGGCCATCCTGTCGCGGAGCCCGAGGGCCCTCCGCCAGTAGAAGATCGCGACCAGCGTGGCGGCGGCCAGCGACGCGAGCATGACGCTCATCCCGGAAAACATGCTCCAGGCTGCGCCGGTGTTGCCGACGTGGACGAGGTAGAAGAAACCCCGGATGACCGTGATCGCTCCCCCTGCCTCGCCATAGGAATTGTAGGGTAGATGATGCACGATCCACGCCTTCGTCAGCTGATCGAGCACGAGAACGAGCGCGGCCAGCCCGAGGAGCGTTCGGTAGGCGAGAATCCGCTGGAGCTGGGACTTGGCCGGCGCCGTATTTGCCAGAGGTGCGTTTGCGCTACCCGGAGCGTCGGTGGGGGGCATCTTGGGCGGGCGGATCGGATTATTCCTCGCCGCCGCTGTCCTCGTCCATGATCTTGGCCCCTTCTTCTCCGAGCTCACCGAAGAGACCGGCCTGGGTGCGGGTGCGGTGGCGGTTGCGTTCGATCTCCTTCTGCGCCTCGGCGGAATACCGGGTGAACGGTACGGCGTGCAGGCGTTCCTTCGAGATTGGCTTTCCGGTGATCTCGCAGGTCCCGTACGTGCCGTCGTGGATCCGCTTGATCGCCGCATCGATTTCCGCGAGGGCCTCCTGCTCGCTGGCCACCATGCTGAGCGCGAAATCGCGATCGAACGTGTCGGTGCCGGCGTCGGCCATATGCTGGCCGTAGGCGGACAGGTCCCCGGCGTCCTCCTTGGACGAACGTTTCAGGGTTTCCTCGGAGTGGCGTTCGATGCCTTCGGTGAGGCTGGCGCGGAGGTCCAGCAACAGGCGGTAATAGCGGCGGAACTTCTCCGGCACGTCCTTCTCGGCATCGGGTTCACTTGGTTTTCCCTTTTTCGGATTAAACCCGAGGATGTCGGCCAGCGAGGCGGCCTTGATGTGCTGAGGCTTCGCCGCCTTCTCGAGGTTCGCTGCCGGTTTGGCCGCGGCTTTTGCCGTCTTGGCCGGAACGGGTGATTCGGATTTGGTCGTGACGGTCTTCGCGATCGCTCGAACCTCATCGAGACTGAATGCAATCGGTTTGGCGGCCGTCTTGCGCTTCAGGATGCTGTCGCGCAAGGCAGATTTTTTAGAGGGTTTTTCCATGGTCTGGGAACGGGTCTCGGATTTGGCGTTCGGCTGGGGTTTGTGTCCGTTCGCCTTCGCCGCGTGGGGCGGACTCTTTTTGGGAGCCGGCTTTGAAGCGGGCTTTTTCGAGTGTGGCTTTGTTTTTGAGGCCATGGGGAGTTTTGGGTAAACAGTTTACGCTTTCAGCGCCTCAGTGCAACGCGGACAGATCGCGCCGTGCGAACCGGGTTCGAGGGTGGGCACCCAGCGCCAGCAACGGGGGCACCTCACCAAACCAAGCTCGACCGATGGACGGACCGCAACGTTGAGCTGAGCCCCTTTGGCCGAGCTCAGCCCGACATGCGAGACGATGAAAAGTTCGGGAAGAAATGTGCGATGTTTTTCCAGGGCGGCGAATGTCGTGTCATCCGGCGACCCGGTGATCTCGATTGACGCGTCCAGGGATTTGCCAAGCTGCCCGGCGGCGCGTTGCGGCTCGATCGTTTCATTGACCAGCGTTCGCACCCGCAGAAGCGCTGCCACTTCCGAGTCGATCGTGGCATCGGTCCAATTCGCCGGCGCGACCGGCCATGGCTGGAGGTGAACCGAGTCCGAAGTGTACTCGGTCTTCGCCATCGCATATGACCAGGCCTCGTCGCACGTGAACGTCAGAACCGGCGCCAGCAACCCGGCCAGCATCCGAAAGATATGGTGGAGGGCGGTCTGGGAGGACCGCCGGAGCGGCGAGCGGGTGCCGAGCGTGTACAGACGATCCTTGAGAATGTCGTGATAGGTCGCCGAGAGCGTCACCGAGCAGAACTGGTTGCAGAGTTGGTAAACCCGGTGGAACTCGTAGGCTTCATAGGCCGCGGTGCACTCCCGGACCAGGTTTGCCGTCTGGTGCAAAGCCCAGCGATCCAGCGTGTCCATCCGCTCTACCGGCACCACATCCTGGGTCGGATCAAAGTCGAAGAGGTTCGAGAGCTGGTAGCGAAACGTGTTGCGGAACAGCCGATAGCTTTCGGCCACGACATTCAGGATGCTGCTGGCGTTCTTCAGGTCCTTGTCGAGATCCGACACCCGGATGTCTTCCCGGAAATCCTGCGATGCGATCCAAAGCCGGATCACATCGGCGCCGTACTGTGTCACGTAGTTGTCCGACGTCGGCGGTTTCTCGTATTGGCCCGATTTGGAGATCTTCTTCCCATCTTTCCCCACGATGAAGCCGTGGGTGAGGACGGCCTTGAAGGGGGCGGAGTCGAACGCGATCACGCTCGTCCACAGCGACGATTGAAACCAGCCGCGGTGCTGGTCGCTGCCTTCGAGATAGAGGTCGGCTGGCCAATGCGTGCCGCCGGCACACCGCCGCAGGACGGCCGCGTGCGTGGACCCCGAATCGATCCACACGTCCAGCGTGTCGCGCCCGCCGGTCAGGGAATCGGGGGCGGGCCATCCGGCCGGCAGCGTCACGCCTTCGAGCAGTTGGGCCGGCGTGGAGTCGTACCAGAGATTGGTGCCCTGACGCGCGAACTTGTCCGCGATCGCCCGGGCGACCCCGGCGTCCAAATACGCGCGTTTCTGTTCGTCGTAAAACGCCGGGATCGGCACGCCCCAGGATCGCTGACGCGAGATGCACCAGTCGGGACGCGACTCGACGGCACCACGGATGCGCGACTCGCCCCAGGCCGGAATCCAGCCATGGTTCGCGGCGACCTTGTCGATTTCAGTGAGCGCTTTCGTCCGGTCGCCGTGCTTGTCGAGCGACACGAACCACTGGTCGACCGCCCGGAAAATGATCGGCGTCTTGGAGCGCCAGCAATGCGGGTAGCTGTGGGTGTAGCGTTCCTTCGCGAGCAGAGCTCCGGCGGCATCGAGCTTTTTCAGCACCGCGATGTTCGCCGGCGAGGTGCGTTTCGCCGCAAGGTCCTCCACCGTTTCCAACGTGGTCAATCCGACGAGATCAGCGGGAATGCGTCCGTCGTCCAGGTACCTGCCATCGTCCCCGACGGGGCAGTAAATCTCCATCTTGTAGCGGAGTCCGGTCAGGTAATCCTCCGCGCCATGGCCGGGCGCGGTGTGCACGCAGCCGGTGCCGCTGTCGGTCGTGACATAGTCCGCCAGGACAACGGGCGACGCGCGATCGATGAAGGGATGGCGGGCCGCCAGTTGCTCGAGGCGGTCGCCGCGAACCTGCTGGACGACGTTCACGGTCCCCTCGAACTTGGCCGCCTTGACCACTGACGCGAGCAGCGCTTCCGCCACGATGATCCGCTCGGCGCCGAGATCCGCGACGACGTACCCGACTTCCGGATGCACCGCGATGGCGAGGTTCGCGGGAATCGTCCAGGGGGTCGTCGTCCAGATCACGACGAACAACGGTTTGTCGTCGGGCAGGCCGAGTTTTCGCGCCTCCTCCGCCGGCACGCGGAACCGAACCCAGATCGACGGCGAGACGTGGTCCTTGTACTCGATTTCCGCCTCGGCCAGCGCGGTTTCGAACGGGATGCTCCAGTAGACCGGTTTCTTGCTGCGGTAAACGAGATCGCGTTCGATGAAGGCGGCGAACGTCCGGACGATGTCGGCCTCGAACGCCGGATCCTTGGTCTTGTACGAGTGCTCCCAGTCGCCCAGCACTCCCAGCCGCTTGAATTGCGATGTCTGCTTGGCAATCCACGTCTCCGAGAACGCATCGCACCGGGCCCGCAGCTCGGATGTGGTCAGTTGCAGCTTCTTTTCCTGGAGCTCCCGGGAGACCTTCTGCTCGATCGGGAGACCGTGACAATCCCAGCCCGGAACGTAGGGCGTCCGGAACCCGCGCATCGACTTGTATCGGTTGACGGTGTCCTTCAGGACCTTGTTCAAGGCTGTGCCGATGTGGACGTCGCCATTGGTGAATGGGGGCCCATCGTGCAAGACGAAGGTTGGACCGGACGCATTCCGGTCCTGGATTGCCTGGTACAACCGGATCTTGTCCCAGTGCGCCACCCGGCCGGGCTCCCGTTGCGCTAGTCCCGCCCGCATCGGGAAATCCGTTTTTGGCAGCTGCAGGGTATCTTTCAGGTCTTGGCCCATTCCGAGTGAAAAGTGCGCGAGGGTAGGTCGACCCAAAGTGGAGTCAAGGGGAGAGGAAACGCAGATTTTGGTGCGTGGGAATGCGCCGCCTCGCCCGCAAGGGACGGGACCGGGCATTTCCCGATGCGCCCGATGTTGGCGACCGGGTCGGGGGGCCGGACGTGCGCGCGGCGCTACGAAGGCCGCGCGGCCGCTTCCACCCGCGAAGCCAGTTTCTCGCCGGCGGCGAGGCACGCCGGGACGGCGATTCCATCGCGACATTGCCCGCCAATGTGGAGTCCGGGGTAGCTTCGCTCGGCTGTCGCCATGGCCTCGAGGTACCGTTCGTAGCCGAGGTTGTACTGCGGGATCGCTCGTGGCCAAAAGCTGTGGCGCTGGAATACCGGTGCGCCTGAGACGCCCAGCAGTTCACGAAGGTCGCGCTCGACGGCGGCAAGCATCTTTTCCGGCGAAAGGCGGGCGATCTCCGGCTGTCGCATGCCGCCGGACATGACCGTCAACGCGACGTGGCCGTCGGGGGCCCGGCCGGGAAACAGGCTCGACGAGAACAGGATTCCAAGCACCGACCGCCGCTCGATTTCCGGTGCCAGTACTCCGAAACCGTCGAGTGGATGCGCGACCTGTTCCCGGCGATAGCCGAGGAAAAGGGACGATACCGGTGGATGCTCGATCGAATCCAGCGAGGCCAGTGGTCGTTCACCCAGGGTGCCAAACCGGAGTTGCGCCAACGCCGGCGCGGGGAGGGCGACGATCACCGCGGTGAAATTCTCGGTATGCGTCCCGCCGCCGTTCCGCGCGTCACGCCAAACGATGCTCCACGGCCGTCCCGGAACCAGCGCCTCGATCACCGCGTTGCAGGTGAGGACCCCCGGCGGCAGTCGCGAGGCGAGAGCGTTTGGCAGCGTCTGGAGACCCTCGCGGAACGAAACAATCTCGGACTTGCGGCGCGGCTGTCCGCTTGCCTTGCGAGCCTTCGCAGCGGCGATCTGTCCCCGGATGATGGAACCGTGCCGCTGCTCGATTTCCCAGAGTTGTGGAAAGGCATGGCGGGCGGACAGCTTCTTCGGATCTCCGGCGTAGACGCCGCCGACGAACGGATTCAGGCCGTAGTCGACGACCTCCTGGCCGAAATGGTCGGCGATGAAGTCACCGAGGCTGACGTCACTCGTTCGGATCCGTCGTCGCGAAAAGAGGTCGCCGAAGAGCCGGATTTTCGCCGAGAGCGAAAACAGGGGCGTCGTCAAAAATGCCGGGGGAGACATCGGTGCGGCCACCATCCGGCCGTCGCGAATCAAATACCGGTTCTTGGCCGCCTGGTTGGCCGTCACGCGTTCGTCCCCCAGACCGACCTCCCCGATGAGCGACGTGACGACGGGATCGCCGGTCAGGAGCGAATTTGGTCCACCCTCGATCAACCAGCCTTCAATGCGCTCGGTCCGTATTGCCCCACCCACGCGGTCGGTCAGTTCGAAGAGGCGAACCGGCACACCGCGCCGGGCCAGACGATAGGCGGCGGTCAGGCCGGTGGCACCGGCGCCCAGAATGGCGACTGACGGGGTGGGCGAGGAGGACGAGGGAACACTCACGTTGCGAAGAGGGTAACGTGGCTCGTCAGCACCCGCTGCGCAAACTTTGCGCTACGCTGGCGGATTCTTGCGCGGCAGTCTGGGCCGCCGGAGCACCGCCGGCCAGCGGGAGCGGGTTCGCCGCAGCCGTTGTCACCGGCCTGCTGGTTTTGGGCGGATCATCGCCAGCCGGTCACCGTGGCGACGAGCGTCTCCATGCACTCGATCTTCGCATGCGGCATGATCCCATGGCCGAGATTGAAGATGTGCCCCACCGTTCCGCGCATGGATTCCAGAAGCCGGGTCGCCTCGTGCTTCACAATGTCGGGCGAGGTGTTCAGCAGCACGGGATCGAGATTGCCCTGCACCGCCACATTGTCCGGCAGGGCACGACGGACGATCGCCAGATCGTTGGTCCAATCGACACTCAGAACGCGGATGCCCGTGAAGGCCTGATCGGTGATCTGCGCCGCCGTGCCCTTGGCGTACAGGATGATCGGGAAATCCTTGGGCAGCGCCGCCACGATGTATCGGATCCAGCGGAGCGAAGCCGCAACATAGTCCGGTCCGGCAATGATTCCGCCCCAGGAATCGAAGATCTGGATGGCATCGACGCCGGCACGGATCTGCATCTGGAAGTATTCGATCAACGCGGCCGTGATCCGCTCCAGCAACGCGTCGAATGTCGCGCGATCGGTGTAGAACAGCTGTTTGATCCGCTCGAATTCATCCGAGCTTCCGCCTTCGACCATGTAGGTCGCCAGCGTCCACGGGGAACCGCCGAACCCGAGCAACGCCTTTGTTTCCCCGAGTTCCTTTTTGATCAGCGCCAGCGCATCCGCGACATACCGGAGGCGTCCCGTGACGGCTTCGGCCGGAGCGAGTTTCTCAACCTGGCCTCGAGTTTCGAGCCGGTACTCCATCGCGATTCCGCCTTCCTCGCGAAAATGGTAGCTCTGGCCCAGTGCTTCCGGAATCACGAGGATGTCGGAAAACAGGATGGCGGCATCGAGGGCAAAGCGGCGGACGGGCTGCAACGTCACCTCGGTGGCAATCTCCGGGGTTCGGACCATTTCGAGGAACGAAGACTTGGCCTTTAGCTGACGGTATTCCGGGAGGTAACGTCCGGCCTGGCGCATCACCCAGATCGGCGGGCGATCAAGGGGCTGGCAGGCACAGGCAGCGAGGAATCGGTCACGAGAGGTCATGGAGGCAAAGGCGGAACATCCAGGATCGGACCGCCGACGTCCAATCCCGAATTTGTCGGGATGCCGGCTGTATCACGACGCGTACCGGCGCCGGGGCCGCACCCCGGCCCACTCAACCCTGGGCGGATACCCAGTCGCGGGGTTTCAGGAAGACCTCGTGGAGCTCAGCCTCAGGCGAGCCGGGAGCGGGCTGCCGATCGTAATCCCACCGGACGAGCGGAGGCAGTGACATCAAGATCGATTCGGTTCTTCCGCCGCTTTGCAATCCGAACAGCGTCCCGCGGTCCCATACCAGGTTGAATTCCACATACCGTCCGCGTCGATAAAGCTGGAAGTCCCGTTCCCGCTCGCCGTACGGAGTCGCCTTGCGGCGTGCGACGATCGGTCGATACGCCGGAAGATACGCGTCGCCTACGGCACGCATGACGGCAAACGACCGTTCGAAGCCGAGTTCGTTGAAATCGTCGAAGAACACACCACCGATGCCGCGCGGTTCGTTGCGGTGCTTGAGGAAGAAGTACTCGTCGCACCAGCGTTTGAAACGCGGATACAACCCGCCCCCGACTCGATCGAGGGCTTCCTTGGCCGTGCGATGCCAATGCGTGCAATCGTCCTGAAAACCGTAGCAGGGCGTCAGATCGAAACCACCCCCGAACCACCAGATCGGGCCGGCATTCCTGGCTTCCTGGCGATCCGATGCCGGACCGGATTCGCTGCGGGCCTCGGTCGATCCCTGGTCAGCGTCTCCGGCGCAGAAGAAACGGACATTCGCGTGACTGATCGGCACGTAGGGGTTGCGCGGGTGAATCACCAGGGACACGCCAAGCGCCTGCCACGGTTTTCCCGCCAGTTCCGGACGGTGTGCCGTTGCGGATGGCGGGAGCTCGCGTCCGGTCACATGCGAAAACGCCACGCCGGCTTTTTCGAAGACCTCGCCATTCTCCATGATCCGCGTGCGGCCCCCGCCGCCCAGGCCACGGTCGTTGGCCCCCCGGCTCCAGTCGTCCGAACGAAACGCGGCCGCACCATCCTCGGCTTCGAGTCCCTGGCAGATCGCGTCTTGTAGGGATAGGAGATAACTCCGGACGGCGGCGATGGTGGGTCGGTCGGTCATGTTCGGAACAACCGAAATCCAAATCCGAAAAGGCGAAAGGCCAATCAAATCTCCCGGTCGGGCGCTGGAAAACGTGGTGGCGGGACTCTGGACTGACGACGCGATCCCGGCCATCGATCGACGAGATGCCGTGATCGGGGATTGCGACCAGAAGCCGATTGTCCGGTCACGCCGGAGCGGAGGTCGGGCTGGCGTCGGACGTGCCGATCACGCCGGTCGTGCAATTTGGCCGGGGCGCCAGATCGTTTCTTCCACCATGCCCGTTTCGCGCCGCCAATTTCTCGGACAACTTGCCGGCGCAGCTGTCGCCGGATCGCTCCCCCATGCCCTGCGCGCCCAGAATCCCCGATCAGCGCCGCACCGGTCGCCGAACGTCCTGTTCCTCATGTCCGACGATATGCGGGTCGAGCTGGGGTGCTATCAGAGCTGGTTTGGCGCAATTACGCCAAACATCGACCGACTTGCCTCCAGCGGCGTTCGTTTTGACCGGAATTTCTGCCAGTTTCCGCTCTGCAATCCATCCCGGTCGTCGCTGTTCACGGCCCACCGGCCGACGGCGACGGGAGTGCTGAATAATCGGCAATACTTCCGGACGGCGCATCCTGATTGGGTCACGCTGCCGCAGCTTTTCCGTCAACACGGCTATCGGACCATTCGGCACGGGAAAATCTATCACGGCGGCATCGATGACCTTCCGTCGTGGGATGAGGGCGGGGGAGTGCCTGAGGGACCGGGTGGAGCGGGAGGACACAGCCTGGTGATTCCCCCGTCGGAGCGACCCGATCCCGCCGATCAGCCGCCGGCGGCGCTGGCCCGCGACCATCGTCATGGCGCCTATTCGGACCGAGTCGTGGTGCTGGACGGACACGGCGAAGGGCACCCCGATTACCAGACGGCCGACACCGCGATCGCGACGCTGCGGCGGCTCAAGCAGCAAAACCAGCCCTGGTTCTTCGGGTGCGGATTCAGCAAGCCGCACAGCCCTCCGTGCGCCCCCCAGTCGTTCCTTGATCTTTACGATGTGAACCGGATCAAGCTGACGCCGGATTTTGCCCCGAGCCCCACGGTGCCGCCGGGATTTCCGCGTGCGGCGATCCGGCCGCACAATGCGGACTTGTTCATCGGCCGTCACGCGAGCGTCGCCGAGGCGCGGGAGGTGATACGCGGGTACATTGCCTCGATCTCCTGGGTCGATTGGAACATCGGCCGCGTCCTGGCCGAGCTGGACCGTCTCGGGCTGCGCGAGAGCACGATCGTGGTTCTGGCTGTCGACCATGGCTACCAACTCGGTGAGAAGGGCAAATGGTCCAAGGCCGGTTCACTGTTCGAGATGGGAACACGGGTGCCGTTGATCGTCTCCGCACCCGGCATGACCGGAAACGGCCGGCCGTGTTATCGCATCGTGGAATCGATCGACATCTACTCGACTCTCGCCGAACTCTGCGGATTGCCGCGTCCCGCCGGGATTGAAGGTGTTTCCCTGGTGCCTCTGCTCCGGGACCCGTCGTCGCAATGGGACCGGCCGGCATTCAGCGTTTGGAGTGAAAATGGGCGGACGTTGCACGGAGTTGCCGTGCGGACGAACGAATGGCGGTTCGCCGAGTTCGGCCCCGCCGGCGCCAACGGAGCGATGCTCTTTGATCCGCACGGCGACCCGCTCGAGATGACGAACCTGGCAAATGACCCGAAGTACGCCGAGGTTTGCCGAAAGCTCTCCGCCTTGACGCGAGCGTACGCGGCGTAGTCGTCGTAAAATGCATCGTAGCCGAACGCGTAAGCGTTTCACGCTTTCGGCTACGACTGACGATTGACGACTGAGAGCGTAGCCGAACTCGTAAGAGTTTGGCCGGGGCGGGGGGGAGGCCCCCCGTGCCCCTGGGGGATTCGGAGAGGGCCGCGCCCGCCTGAGATTCGAGAGGACTCCACGCCCGCGTAGGGATCAGGAGGAGATCGATGCACGTCTCAATCGGGCCAAAATCTCACGCTTTCGGCTACGACTGACGATTGACGACTGAGAACGTAGCCGAACTCGTAAGAGTTTGGCCAGGGCCGGAGCAGAACCAACGTGGTATTTGAATCAGATGTTGAAGAATAGTTGGCTACGTAGTACTAAATGGCACTTTACGATGCACGCGCATCTGCCCCGACTAAGCGCTCAGAGCTATCGCGGTATTGCGATCGTGCATTGGACGCTCGCCATCGATCGCCGCGAGACCGGTTGGCTCCACGAGCACTTTCATGCGCATTGGCGAGAAATCATGCTCCATGCGCTGACGCGATACGCACTGCTTTGCCCCGCGTACTGCTTGATGCCCGACCATGCTCACGTGGTTTGGATGGGAGTATCCGCCGGCGCAGATCAGCGCGACGCCATGAAATTCCTCCGGATGCACACCAGCCCGTTCCTGGTGCCGTGTGCCTGGCAGCGCCAACCTCACGACCACGTTCTCCGCGAGAACGAACGCGAGCACGGCGCATTTGGCGCCGTTTGCCAGTACGTGTTTGCGAATCCCGTGCGGCGGCAGCTGGAAAACCGGCCAGGAACTTGGCCGTATTCGGGGACCGTGGTCCCGGGACTTCCAACGCTTGACCTCCGCGACGCCACGAAGTGGGCGATATTTTGGGACGAGTATAATCGTCGGATTGCTCGCGGAGCAGACGAGGTGAGCTATGCGAATGGGCCAAAATCTCACGATTTCGGCTACGACTGACGATTGACGACTGAGAACGTAGCCGAACTCGTAAGAGTTTGGCCGGGGCGGAGAGGTCGCTGCGCCCATCGGATTCAATGGGACGCTGTGCCTTGAGGCGGGGATCTTAAGGAGCGCGACGCGGGTTCAGTCGGGCCAAAATCTCACGATTTCGGCTACGACTGACGATTGACGACTGAGAGCGTAGCCGAACTCGTACGAGTTTGGCCGGGGCGGAGAGGTCGCTGCGCCCATCGGATTCAATGGGACGCTGTGCCTTGAGGCGGGGATCTTAAGGAGCGCGACGCGGGTTCAGTCGGGCCAAAATCTCACGATTTCGGCTACGAC
>DASZYH010000215.1:0-27794 GCA_035545515.1 Opitutaceae bacterium | reverse complement strand
GGAGCGCTGAGACATGCGAGACGAAGCGCAACCGATTTCGGACCGCGACAAACCGAAGCGCTGAAGTGGTGAAACGCTGAAACGCTGAAAACCTGAAAAACTGAAATCAGCTGTGTAGAGGGGTAGGGCGGCGACTCCGTTCGCCGCCTCGGTGAAACGCTGACGTTTCCCAAGTGGAGCCCGATGTCCTCATCGGGCTGGCTGAAGCAACGCGATGAGGACGCGCGTTCCACCTGTGTATAACGGCGACCTGTTCGCGATAAAGTCAGCGAAGGTGAAACGTCGGTGAGCCGACCGTATTCGCGTTTAGCCGATCAGATATTCAGATCCGCCACAGCAAATCATCCGTGCGGTTTGAGCCTGCGGCGGGTAATAGTTGGTGCGGATGAATCGCGACAACGATCTGCTGCGGCAATTTGCGGACCATGGCGACGAACGCGCGTTCGGCGAATTCGTCGGCGCGAAAATCAACTTGGTCTATTCGGCCGCCCTGCGGCAGGTCGGCGATGCCCACCTCGCGAACGATGTGGTTCAGGGCGTGTTTCTTGCCGCTGCCGCCAATGCTTCGACACTGAAACGGCATCCGGTCATCACCGGATGGCTCTACACCACCACCCGGCACGTCGCCACCAAGGCCGTTCGGTCGGAAACTCGCTGGCGGCGTCGGGAAAATGAGGCCAACGCGATGCACGCGATGCACGATGATACGACCAATTTGGGCGATATCCGGCCGGTGATTGATGAGGCGATGAACGAACTTGGTGCCGACGATCGCGCCGCCTTGTTGCTGCGGTTTTTCGAATGCAGGTCGCAGGCTGAGGTCGGTCAGGCGCTCGGCCTCGGCGAAAACGCCGCCCGTATGCGCATCAACCGCGCGCTCGAACGCCTGCGCGAGCGGCTCGCTCACCGCGGGATCACGTCCACCGCCGCGATTGTTGGTGGCGCGCTTGCCAGCCAGGCGAGCATCGCGGCCCCGACCGGACTCGCAGCGAGCGTGACGACCGCAGCGCTCACCGGTGCGGCCGCCCTCGCGCCATCCGCCGCCACCACCTCTGGACTCCTTGCCCTCATGACCACCACGAAAGCGATTGCCGCTGGTGCCGTTGCCCTCGGTTTGTTTGCCGCCGGGTCCTACGTTGGGATCCGCTACGTGCAACAGAACTCGGCGCGCGACGCCGCGGGGGCGACTGCGACGGATACGAGCGAGCTATTGGATCTGAAACGTCAGAACGCTCGCCTATCTGCTGACCTCGCCGAGCTGGAACGCCTGCAGACACTGGCGGCGAACCACCGTGGCAACGCCGCCGTCGATGCCGCCAAATCGGAATCGGCAACCGACCGAGCGGCCCTCACGGCAGCGGACGCGCAGGAGAGGTCGGCGGCAATCAATCGCCTCAAAGGCAAGTGGGCGATCCTCGCGGAACTGCAAAATACCAAAGCGGCGCAAACGCAACTGGCGCTCGTCGACCGAATGGGAAAGCTGAACGAGGCGGCGCTGAAGATTTTCGACGTGACGCCGGCGGAACACGATGCCTTGGAACGGGCGGTCGACTCCGCCACCCAGCGGATGACGGCGCTCGAACAACAAAACGCGACGATGACGCCGGACGGCGCGGACAAGTTGACCATCCGGGTGCAATCGTTTCCCGAGGCGGGCGGCAAGGTTTACGACGCGCTGATGAAGAGCTTCGCGGACACGCTGGGGCCGGATCGTAATGCGGCGTTCCTGCAGCTCGCTGCCACCCAGGTGGACCAGGCATTTTCGCGGTTCGGTGCCGTGGAGCGAACGGTTAGCGTCACGCTCCAGCCTGGATCGAAGACCGGTCGTTATCTCGTGACGGATTACGAGGTCTCCGCCGGGAGCAGAGGAACCTCGACCGGAAGCTTCAAATCGCGTGCCGACCTGCTGAGCCAATTCGGCACCGTAATCAACCTGCTCCCTCCTCGGTTTTAGCGATCCCGTGGCGTTGAGGGCGGGCCAGGCATCGCCGACCCCGGTGAAACGCTGACAAACTGAACTGCTGAAACCAACGTGTAGAGGGTAGGGCGGCGACTCCGTTCGCCGCCTCGGTGAAACACTGATGTTTCCCAGGTGGAGCCCGATGTCCCCATCGGGCTGGCTGAAGCAACGCGCGGGGACATCGCGTTCCACCAATGAACGCCCGGTCGATCTTTTCAGCCTGTCAGCATTACAGCGTTTCAGATCGATCCTTTTACCCGCTCAACGGCAAACTGGGTGCACGTGAGAAGATCGACAGCGGCTTATATACACCGCAGGCTGCGCGGCTTTATGAAATACACCGTGCTCGTCCTGTCGCTCGCGCTCGCGGGCTGTGCCACCGTGGTGAAGGATTCGCCGGATGCGCGGCGGACGCTCGCGACGCAGGTCGTCAACGAGCTCGGGCCCGATCGCCTGGTCGCATCGATGCGCGACCAGATCCATCAATTCGTCGGCCGCAATCTGTTGCCCGGAATGTCTCCCGAAATGAAGCAGCGGTTCGAAAAGCAATCCGCGGAGGCGATGGCGATCATGAAGAAATACGTCACGCCGGAGAAGATCCGCGCGGCCATGATCGATGCCTATGCCCAGACGTTCACCGCGGCCGAACTCGCGCAGCTCCAGACGTTCTACGCGTCGGACATCGGCCGGGCCCTGAGTGCGCGGCAGGCGGACATCGCGGTGAAGACGCTGGCCACCCTCCAGCCGGCGATGCAGCAGGCGATGGCGGAAATTCGCACGACGACGATGAACCGGGTGCTGGCCGCGGAGAGGACGCCGATCGCGCTCGCGCCGCCGGCCGCGGGCACGGGCAATTCCGAGGCCGTGGCGAAGCTGGCGGCCGATCTATATCCCGATGCCCAGGCGCGGTTCCGGCACGCACAGCAACTGGCCGCCGAAGGAAAGAAGGCGGAAGCGCTCGCCGAATACCTCTGGTGCTACGACCATGGGATGCGGGAATCCTCCCAGTACGCCGGCGTGAGGCTGAGCTTCCTGCTGCGCAGCCTGGCCACGCTCGCCCACAGCTACGAACCCGCCCGGCAGGCGCTCTACGACCGCCGCGACGCTGCCGGCGCCCGGTTGCACGCGAATGCGGGTGACTACGCCGCGCAGATGGATTTCGCGGCGTTGAACCGCGAGCTGGGCGACCATGCCGCCAACCTTGCGCTGTTCGACCAGATGCCGGCGGACGCGCGGGCGCGCGAGATGTTTGGCCGCACGGTCTTCGACGACCTGGTCGCGGCGAAGCGGTACCAGGATGCTGTCGCCTGCCGGTCGTATGCGCAGTTCCACCAACTGTTCGCCACGATCCTCGCCTCGAGCCGACGCCAGGGTTTTATGGGAAGTGCCGGATCGATGTTCATCACCCGCAACGGCGCGGCCGAGCTCGAAGCGCTGGCCGGGGCCGGTGACCTGGATCACGCGAGGGAATTGCTGAAGCAGTTCCGCGAAGAGGATCCGAGCGAGGCGACGCGCCGGGTGTTGCGCGAGCACCTCGAGCGCGCCGGCCATCCCGAGTTGATCGAAGACTCGAAAGCGCCCGACGCGTCGAAAACCTGAAACGCTGAAATCCGCCGCTGAGCGGCGCCTAAGCTCCAAGCATGGTTGGGCCGAGCGGCACGTTGAGGACCGAGCCACTTTCATGTTCCGGTCGGAACACGGATCTGGCCACACGAAGGCCGTCGGCGTGCAGGGCTGATGGGGGACGGACATAGAACGGTCGCCCTTGACGATTGCCGGTTCGATGTAGGGCGGGATCGCCGAATCCCGCCGCGGCACCACGTCGTATGGCCGGACATATCAAGGTCGCAGCCCCCCGGTCGCCAGGTTTGTTGGAACAGGTGTTCCATTTGATTTTTTTACACGTGGAATAGGTGTTCCATCGAACGCAGTGAGCGGATCGGGCGCGCCGGGCCGGGTGGATGCTCGGGGCCACCAGCCTGTCTTCCCGTGTCACGAAGTCGCCGGAGGTCATTACCGGAAATCCGGTAGTTTGAGGCGTGGTGAAGAGGCGCGGGGTGGCGATAGCGTCGAAGCCGTTCGTCCAGCTTTAATGCCGCCCCGATATACGTGCGGCGGTGCGCATATAGATCATGACTTCACGTTCTGAACGTCGCGAGGCGGCCCGCTTCGAGGCGATAGTCAAATTGGCGTTTCTGGGCATCGTCATTGTTGCCCTTCTCATTGGCGGAGTTTCGGGATTTGCCGGTGCGCTCACTGCCCTGGTCGTGTTCGCCCTCGTCGGCGCGGCCACAGTGGTGGCGAGCTTTTTGATACTGAAGAGCAGGCTCGTCGCTTGGAAGAAAGTCGGACTGATGCTCATCCTCGCCGCGCTGCTGACGGCTGCGTACTGGCACATGGCCCGTGCTCCCCGGCAATGGCGGGAAGAGCGGGCGACGGTCGTGGCCATCAATGGCCCGACGGCCGTCACCGAAACCGACTACTACTTTCGACCGGACGCGAGAGGCGCCGAAATGGTCGTCACGCAGTCGAAATCCTGGGCGAGGCTTTCCGAGGCGAACCGCTATCGCGCCGGGCCGATCACACTCTATTTCAACCCGGCCGATCCGAGTGAGGTTGTGTTTGAACCGCGCGAAGGTTGGATGCGCGCGCCGGGCAGACCTGGTGCGACCCGGGTTCGCGTGACCGGCGTGGGCACCGCCACCCTCCGGGTCGGCTCGCTGCTATTTCCAACAACGGCGACCACGACCGGCCCCCACGTGGCGGACTATGCGGTCGGCACGACGCTACCGGTCTGGATCAACCCCACCTCAGAAACTGAAATGAGCCTTCGCCCTCGGGTAACCGACAGCGGCCCAAGGTACGACCTCGCCGCGCTCGCCGGCGTGCTGGCGCTCGCCGGAGTGGGCGCGCTGGTGCTCGGATCGCGCAGTCCCGGCCCTGACACGCCGACAAACGCTTCGGTGCACTCGCCCCAGAACCCGACGTCGGCCTATCCGCCCCACCTCGGTGCGGCGGCAATCGCGGCGCCGTGGACGGTCGAACTTGTCCGGCGGAGACTGGACGAAATCGACTGGTACCAGTTTGAAAAATTCTGCGCGGCATTGCTGGCCGCGGATGGTTTCCAGGTAACCCGGCAGGGTGGCGCCCACCCGGACGGCGGGGTCGACTTGATTGTCGAGCAGCAGGGCACTCGGGCGCTGATTCAATGCAAGCACTGGCGCACGTGGGTTGTTCAAGAGCGGGTCGTACGCGAAATGTTGGGGGCCATGACGCATTTCGGCGTAAAACAAGGCGCCATCTACACGCTAAAGGGGTGGACCAAGCCAGCCGAGACGTTCGCCGCCCAACATGCCATCACGCTCGTCAACGGCGATGAGCTGGCCCAGAGCGCATCCGTGCAGTTCGACCCGGCGCGGCTGGCGCAACTCCTCGAGGCCACCGAGCACCACTGTCCGAAATGCGAAGCGCTGATGGTTTGGCGGGCCAGTTCCAGCTTCAAACCCTTCTGGGGCTGCTCACGCTATCCGCAGTGCAACGGCAAACTCGAACACGCCGGGGCGCGGTAGCGGGCGCGAAGCACTGGGGCGGAGGAGCTGACGACCGGAGGACCTGAGGGACGGAGGACAGACGGCGGACCCGCGAGGCGGATGGATGGCGGAGGGCCGGAGGACCTGAAGGCCGGACGACGGACAGCAGACGGCGGATGGCGGACGACGAAAGGCGAAACGCGAGCGGATGCTCCTGAACATTCGGCGGGGGTTCGATGTCGGACCGCGTTCCCTTCGCTCCTCCGACCATGAATATTCGCCCTGCCCTGCTCCCGGCGCTGTTTGCTGTCCTGCTCACCTCCGGCTGCCTCAGCTACATTCCACCCGGCGCCAAAGCCGATCTCCAGGCCTTCGCCACGCCCGACATCCAGGCCGGCTTCGCCGCCAAGGCGACCGCGCCGTTCCCGGCCACCATCGCCGCCGTACACGTCCAGGCGCCGGACTACTCCAACTACTACATCCGAAACAACGGCGGCATCTACGGCACAGGAAAGTATTCGATCGTCACCGTCCACGAAGCCGAAACCCAGGCGGAGTTCGACCGGATTCAGGCACTCCCCCAGGTCGCGGGCCTCATCACGTTGAACCGGATGCTCCTGCCGGCGCGGCTCCGCGACGACCGGGATTTCCGCGCGGCCGCCGCCCGGCTGCGGGCGGACCTTGTGCTGGTGTACACGTTCGACACCAGTTTCTTCGATCATGACGCCGCCAAGCCGTTTACCGTGATCACGCTGGGATTGTCCCCCACCCGCAAGATCACCGCGGTCACGACCGTATCGGCCCTGCTGATGGACACGCGGACCGGTTATATCTACTCGGCTTATGAGGACACGGAGCGAAAACAGACCCTGTCGACCAGTTGGGGCAGCCGTGACACCGCCGACGAAGCGCGACAGGACACCGAGCGGCGTGCCTTCGCGAAGCTCGTGGACGATTTTGCGACCTCCTGGCCGAGGCTGTTGCGCCAGTACGGTAACGCGGCCGCCACCAGCACCGCGCCGAAACCGTCCGTCGCGCGACCGCCAAAAATGGCGAGCCTGTGACGCGGGCGTGAAGCCTTGACGATAGGATTGAGCGGCTTGGCTCCAGAGTTGGTTGGCGAGTGGACGGGGCCGTAGCACTCATCGCATTCGCGGTGGGCGCCGCGCTCCTGGCGCGCCATCGTGCCGTGTTTGCGGGGTGAAGCGGGCGAGCGTAACTGATGCGAGTGAACAGCGGGCGCCCTAGCACAAGCTTCGTCGGCGCGAACCAAGGACTTGTCGTCCCGACCCGGCCGGGCATTCTGTAGCCGCCATGTCCCGGTCGATTCCCGCTCTCGTCAACCCGCCGTTGCTCGTGTGGGCGCGGGAGGAAGCGGGCTACGCCGTGCAGGTCGCAGCCGACTGGTTAAAGGTGCCGGCGGCTGTGCTGCAGGCATGGGAGAACGGAACCGAAAAGCCGCCGCTGGCGAAGGCGCAGAGTCTCGCCAGGTTCTACCACCGACCGCTCGGTGTGTTCTACCTGCCTCATCCGCCGAACATTGCGCCGCTCGCGGCGGAGTATCGCCGCCTGCCGGACGTGCAGCCCGGCGTGGAGTCGCCCGAATTGCGACTGGCACTGCGTCTCCTGTCGTGGCGGCGGGATGTCGCCCTCGAATTGAGCGAAACACTCGGCACCCAGTACGAGGAATTCGCAACCGCGCTGAAACTCACCGAATCGCCAGCCGCGGCGGGGAGTAAGTTGCGCGCGCTGCTTGGTGTCACGTCGCACGAGCAACTGGGTTGGCGTGATGAATGGCAGGCGTGGCGCGCCTGGCGCGGGGCCGTCGAGCACGCGGGAGTGCTGGTCTTTCAGTTTCCGAAAGTGCCGCTCGAGCAGGCCCGCGGTGTAGCGCTCCTGCGATTTCCGCTGCCCGGCATCGGCATCAACAGCAAAGAGACGGCTCCCGGTTCCCGGGCCTTCACGTTGATCCACGAACTGGTCCATGTGGCGCTCGCTTTCGGCCGCGAAGAGCAAAGCGCCCTGACCGAACGACGCGACGCCGCCGCGTGGGCAGAAGTGGAACGATTTGCCGAGGAGACCGCCAGCGCCGTACTCGTGCCGGCCGATGCGCTCGAAGCTGAACTGGCGGAACTTCGGGTTCCCCAGGACGGATGGGACGTGCCGCTCGTGCGCCGGCTCGCCACCACCTTCCGGATCACCCCGTTGGCCATGGCCACGCGACTGCGGGCGGAGGGAGCGCTTACCTGGGCAGGTTACGGACGCTGGAAGGAAAGCTGGCAGGCTTACCTCGACTCGCTCGCCCTTCGCCGAGGGGGCTTCGCCTCGCCGGTCGACAAGACCCTCGGACGTGCAGGCCGACCGTTGGTGAGGCTCGTGCTGACGGCGATGGACGCGAACCAGATCACGGCGGTGGATGCCGCCCGATATCTCGACCTCGGATTTCAACATTTCGACGAGCTACGCGAGGCGCTGCGTCCCGGACCGGGCGCGGGAGCCGCCGGTGATGACGACGGCAACTGAGCCTGCCGGCCGGCCCGATGTATTCCCTCGACACGAGCTTTCTGATGGATTGGCAGGCGCGATATTATCCGCTCGATCTGTTCCCTGCGTTCAGCGCCCGCGTGGAGCAATTGATCGCCGACAAACGCTCTCATGCCGTCGAACTCGTCCGGGAGGAACTGGAGGCAGTAGGAACGCCCGACTTGAAGGCGTGGGCGACCAATCACGCCGGCCTATTCCTGCCGCTCAGCTCGGACATCCAGATTGAAGCGGCTTCGATTGAGGCGCGATATCCCGATCTGATGGATCCCAAAGGCATCCATGAGTCGGCGGATGCTTACGTTATCGCGCTGGCAAAGTTGAATGGCGGCATCGTCGTCACCCAGGAAACATCAGTGCATGCCAAACCGAACACCCGTCGATCGCACTTCATTCCCGACGTGTGTCAGGACCTCGGCGTGCCCTGCATCAACCTGCTCGGCTTGATGCGCCGCGAGGGGTGGAAGTTTTAGAACCACCGATGCTGCTCGGTTGAACAACCGTTCGGATCGACAAACAGGACCCTGGCGCGGCGTGACCGAGATTCCTGTCCACAACCGGTTGCGCTCCGAAGCCGAAGATCTTCCTCAGTAACAAACCATACTACGACAAACTGTATAAGCCGTAGCCGAGGGGCTGGCGTCTGGAGCTTTTGGGAGGCTCAGTACCGCTGTGATGTGCCACTCGCTCACGCTCGCAGCCACGAGGCTAACGCTGAGGACACAGCGCGTGGCTTCTACAGGCAGACGGCCTCCGAGATTGTGTATCGGCGGGGTTACGCGACCCATGCCAGCATCTTTCGCAGGAGAGCGCGAAAGATCGCGACGTAAGGTCGCTCCATAGCGGAGGGTTTGCGCTTAATGCGGAGGGAAACGGGCCGTAGAGATGCTGTTTCGATCGGGGCCCTTGGCCCTTTCCCACATTTCCCTGTTGCCCTGCGTCTTTCCGTTTCACCGCGTCAGCCTGCGGGGTTTCGGGAATAAACCGGGGGTTCAGGGCGTTCTTGTCCCTGATATCTATCCCATGCTTCCACTTCGCTTCCTTCTCGGCGCGATGATCGCGCCGGCGCTCTTTGCGCAGGTCAAACTTGCCCCGGGTCCTGATTCGACCTAGCCGCTCGCCATCGGCACCAAGGCGCCGGACTCCGCGGTCCTGACGCTCCATGGGCGCAAGATCTCCATGGCCAAGGTCCTCGCCGGCAAGCCGACGGTCGTCATTTTCTTCCGCGGAGGGTGGTGTCCGTTCTGCAACCGGCAACTGGCAGATCTCGCCGACCGGGAGCTGAAGCTCCGCGAGCTCGGCTATCAGATCGTCGGCATCTCCGCCGATCCCCCGGAGAAACTCGCTCCGGTCCTGAAGGCCGATCACATCCGGTACCGGCTTTTCTCGGACCGCGACGCCCAGTTCTCCGCGGCGTATGGGCTCGCGTATCGGATCTCACCCGACGTGGGCTCGGACTATCGCGACAACGGCATCGAGCTGACCCCGGCACCGGACGGCAATGGCTTCTGGCTGCCCGTGCCCGCCGCCTATATCATCGATCGGACCGGCACGATCCGGTTTGTGTACATGAACCGGGATCCGTCGATCCGGATCAAGCCGGACGCGCTGCTTGCCGCCGCGAAGCGGGCCGCGGGGTGAGCGTGGGCCGGAGGGCCAGACGACGGACGCCAGACGGCAGAGGGCGGAGGATGATAACGCGGGAAGACTGATGGCCAGAGCGTCGGAGGGCCCGAGGTCCCGAGGGTTCGGAAGGGCGCGGAACGCGGAAGGGCCAGAAGACGGAGGGGCGGATGGTAGACGCCGGACGACGGAGGGACATTCAGATTGAAATCGCGTATCAGCTTCCGGCTTTTTCCTCCTCCTTGGGAGGGCGGACGTTGGAGATGAACTTCGGGTCGCTGACTCGATGGGTCTGGAAATTCCTGCGCGCGGCGCTGAGCGATAGATCACCATTCGGGCCGCCTCTCACCTGGTCGGCATCGTGATTGTCCTGTCCATCATCTTCCCAAAAGCAGACCGGGCAAATGTCATCGCCGCCTCGTTCCGGCAGGGTGTGATACCCGCAGCAGGGGCACGGATAGTTGCGGCCGCGGTTTGGCCGGGAAGTGTTTTGAAAGGGCATGTGGGGGCAGTTGTACCGGCGAGGCGCAGGGGGGCGACGGCTCACGGGCTCAACGCATGGGGACGGGTGACGAGATTCAGGCCCTGGGATCTCGGCGTGAACTGTTGCGCGGGTGGGGATTAGCGCCCGGAAGCTGAGCCGGTGTGCACGGGTTGGTGTGGCGGGCGCTCGAGGATGAGCTTGGTGGGACCGAAATGCGCTTCGCTGCTTCCGCGGATGAGGATGCCCGGGCTGTTCAACGGCACGGTGACAAAGCGCGTCTCGCCGTGGACGGTCGCTTGAAGTTGCACGTTGGTGATCAGGCCCGAAGCGGCGCCGTCGCGGATGAACTTCTGTTCCACGGCAGTGAGCCCATCGACATGATCGAGGATGGTCGCCAAGTCTGTATGTGCCACCGTCGCGGTCGGGTCCTGCGCGACGTAAATCTTAACCGTTGCGGATGCCGGCGCCATTTTGGAAAACCGCGCATGGTCCGCCTGCCACAGATGGTATTGTGAAACCAGGATTCCTGTAACCACGGTGCAGCAACAGCCGACAAGGAAACCAAGGGCGAACTTCATGCGGGTAGGGGAATATTTCAGGGTGTGGCGAGCGTGGATTGACGGAAGATGAAAACGCGAAACGCGAAGGGGGAAGGGCGGAAGAGAGGAAGATCGGAAACACGGAAAAGCGGAAAACGGCCGGAAAGGCGAAAGGTGAAACGCGAAAGTTGGAAGGACGGACGGAAGACGGCGGATCAGCGAAAGGCTGAAGCGCTGAAATTAGTAGTCGTCCACGATGAACCACATCACCCAGGTGATCGCGGCGGAGATCATGCCGATGCCGGCGATCGACGAGACGAACATGATCACGTTGCTCGTCCGGAAGGCATACGTCGCGAGGATCGCGAGGAGTCCATTCGCGGCGAGCATCACCACGGCGTAATCGCGTTTCCGACGCGAACGCCTGGGCGGCAAGGGCGCGACCTCATGCAGGCCGGCCGCCTTTTCCGAGGCGGCGTTGTCACGCAGGATCGCGTGAACTTCGTTTTCAGCGACGGGCTTGGTGCCCGGCGACAACACGGGCCCCGGCGTGCCGGCCTGTCGATGCAGTTCGTGAATGTCGATCCGGGCGCTCGGATCTTCCGGCGGAGGCGTCTGGGCTGGTGCGGACGGCGCGTCCGGCCGCGGCGCGTTGGCCCGTTCGAATTCCCGCGGCTTGAAGCCGTAAAACTGACGCGGTGGTTCGGGGGCGTCGGGCATGGCTGCGGAAGGAGTCAGGCGCCAGGAGGGGACTGGCGAAACGCGGAAGGCGAAGATGGAAAATGGGGAAAGAAGAAACGTTCGAATGGAGAAATGCGGAAGGGATCGGACTGTAGGGGCGACTTTACGTCGCGAACGAGGCAGGGGAACCACGAAGGGGCACGAATTCGGACGGAGGGCGGAGGGCTGAAAACGCGAAGTGGAAAATGGGGAAGGAAGAAACGTTCGAAAGGAGAAATGGCTGACGACGGACAGCTGCGCTCGATGAGCGACGTTACGTCGCGATGGCGCTCGCGAGCGAAGCAGCCTACGGGGTGAACCCTTTCGTTCCGTGGGCAGGGCGGCCGGGATGGCGCACGGACGCGAGCGGCCTACTGGGCGAATGGTTTCATCCTGCGGTCGGGCGGCGGGAGGCGATGTAGAGCTGCTCGACTTTGGTGCGGGCCCAGGGGGTTTTGCGGAGGAAGACCAGGCTCGACTTGATGCTGGGGTCGAAGCGGAAGCACCGGATGTCGATCCGGCGGGCCAGCTCTTCCCAGCCGAACTCCGCCACGAGTTCCGTCAGGAGCTTTTCCAGCGTGACGCCGTGCAGCGGGTCCTTCGAGGGCGTCATCGGCCGGCCGGTGCTTCCGAGCTTTGCGGCCGATGTTCCGCGGTCGCGACGATCTCGATGTAGACGTCCGTCCCGCCGGCGGCGACGACCTGATCGATTTGCGCGCTCACCTCACCGAGCGGGCAGGCGACGGCCGTCGCGGCGGTGCCGCCGACCTTGCAGGCGAAGGACCAGAGGTCGAAGCCCTCGGGCAGCGGCTTGCGGTGCTCGCGGCGCACGTATTTGCGGACCTCGTGTTTGACGCTGTCGACCACCCGGGCCGGCACCTTGCCGGGTTGGTGGAGAGGGAAGGATTTCTTCATGAAAAGCAGAAACGTTCGAAAGAAGAAACGGATGAAAAGGCGGAACGCGAAAGGCGAAACGGAAATGCGGAAAAGCTAAAATGCGGAAAACGGGTGGAAAGGCGAAGGGCGGAAAATGGGGAAAGAAGAAACGTTCGAAAGGAGAAATGCGGAAGGGATCGGGCTGTAGGGGCGACTTTACGTCGCGAACGAGGCAGGGGGAACCACGAATGAACACGAAGGGGCACGAATTCGGACGGAGGGCGGAGGGCTGAAAACGCGGAAGGCGAAGGGCGGAAAATGGGGAAAGAAGAAACGTTCGAAAGGAGAAATGCGGAAGGGATCGGGCTGTCGGAGCGACTTTACGTCGCGAACTTGTGAGTGGTCCGCCCGAGCAAGGCAGGGAGAAACCACGAATTGACACACATTGGGGCGGAGTGCCCGTGGAAAAGCGGAAACGCTGAAAATCTGAAATTGGAGACGGTAGGCTTGCTCACGCTCCGCCTTCGCTAGTGCTTCGAAAGACAAGTCCGAGGACACCTCAGCGGAGAAGTCGGCGGAGAGGTTCGCCGGTTCAACAGGAACGCAGGCTGATCGATCGTTGAGCGCGCTTAGCGCGCACGGTTGCGCCAGCGCGTGAAGTAGAGCACGACGACTGGGATCGGGAGGAGCATCAGCGCGAAGCCGACTCCCAGGATTTGCCCGAGTCCCTTGGGCGCGACCGCGTACATGCCGACGGCAACCAAGGTGATGACGGCGGCGTAGGCGATGTAGGCACCGATCTCACGCGCTGAAACCGTGACTTGGGGATCTGCTGAGTTCATGTGTTCCCAGGGGGGGGCAGGCGCCCGATTTGAAAGATCGTCGGAGTGAGATCGAGCCAGAAACCGATCGTCCATGGTGCTCTCCGGGGAGAAAATCCACTAAGGCTTGCCGGACGTCGGGAAACGCGGTGGTGTCCCGACGTTCCGGGCCTATAGCTCAACGGTCAGAGCAGAGGACTCATAATCCTTTGGTTCTGGGTTCGAATCCCAGTGGGCCCATTACCGCCTTCGGCGGGACATGCTGAAACGCTGACAAACTGAAAATCTGAAATGGGAACGACCGCGGGGTTCGATTTTACGGGCTTCGGGAATTGGAAATTGGGAGTTCGGAGTTGGTAATTGGTCGTTGGGCGGAGGAGCTGAACGCCGGAGCGACGACGGGCGGAGGACCAAAATGCGAAAGGCGAAACGCGGAACGCGAAAGATCGGAAACGCGGAATGGTTGAGGTCGGAACGACTGCGGGGCGGCGGATCGTTGGTGGAACGCGATGTCCCCATCGCGTTGATTGAACCAGCCCGATGGGGACATCGGGCTCCACCTCGCGAACATTGGCTTTTCATCGAGGCGGCGAACGGAGTCGCACGCCCTACCGGCTGGAGCCGCCACATGAAAAATGCTGAAACGCTGAAAAACTGAAATGCTGAAACCGGACGGAACGGCTTGCTACGCTCGCCGCTACGCCGGAAACGTACGCCGAAATCGGAAGCAGTCGGCTCACCTACTTTTGCCGCTGCATCGGGAACGTGCGGATCGTTGGTGGAACGCGATGTCCCCATCGCGTTGATCGAACCAGCCCGATGAGGACATCGGGCTCCACCGGCGATCGTGAGGTGGCGTCTGCAAGCCGACGGCCGACGGATCGTTTGGCTGCACGGCGGACGATCGTGGCGTCAGTCGAAAATCGCGTCGGGCAGGCAGGCGGTGATCGTGGTCGTGGGGTGGTTGACGAGCTGGCTGATCCTGAGGTCGAGGACCACGCTGCTCAGCATGTAGGCCAGGTCGGGCGTCACGCCGAGGCGGCGGACGATGAAGTCGATCGCACGGCGAACGGCGCGGCGGCAGGCTTCGCGGGGATGTTCGTCGGACTCGACGAACAGGTGCCATGGTTTCGCCTCGTAGCGCGGCGGAAGGAAGCCGCCCGGAAAAATCGCATACGGACCGGATAGGTCCCGGCCGCGGTGCAGTGAAAACGTCAGCGTGACATCCATCGGCGCCTCCATCCCGTTGATGCAGACCTCACCATCACCCTGCGCGGCGTGGCAGTCGCCGACCACCACGCCGGCGCCGGGACTCAGCACCGGCAGGAACAGACGGGTGCCGGCTCCGAGCTGGCGGACGTCCATGTTGCCCCCGAACGGACCGGGCGCCCGCGTGCGGAACTCGCCGGACTCGGCGCGCTGCACGCCGATGATCCCGGCGAAGGGGTGGAGATCGAGCGTCACGCCGGGAAAGCTGCGGGTCTGCGACGCTCCGAGCTCCCAGATGAACAGCCGGTGCTCGGGAAAATCATCGGGCAGGAGCCCGAAGTCGGGACGGATGCTGGTCCAGGCCCAGCCGTGATGCCGGTAAGCGACGATTCCGATCTCGAGCGTGTCGCCGGGTTTCGCCCCCGCCACGTGCACCGGCCCGGTGAGCGCGTGAACCTTCTCCGGGTCGAACCGAGCGCGATAGTCGGCCGCGGTCCAGTCGCGCTGCACCTGCCAGCCGCTCGAATCCGCGCATTCGAAGGTCACGGTGTCGCCGGACTCGATCGTGAGCCGCGGCGGAGTGTCGCGATCGAACCGATGGACGAGAGGTGCGGCGGCCAGCGTGTGGTGCATGGGATCAGGAGGTCGGCGGTGTTGCGGGGTCGGCCGACAACCACGAGACGACGAGCTGGCCGACGGTGACGACTTCGCCCCAGACGCCGCCCTCCATCGCGACCATGTCCTCGCACACACGGCGCAGGTGGGGATCAAACGTGGAAATTGCATCGCGGACATACTGGCAGTGATACCCGCGGTCGGTCGCCTCGCGCAGCGTCGTGTGCACGCAGACGTCGGCGGTGACGCCGGCGATCGCACAGCACTGGATGCCGCGCCAGCGCAGATGATCCTCCAGCGGCGAGTGGCAGAACGCGCCGTACGTGGGCTTGTCGATCACCAGCTCGCCGGCGAGGGGAGCAAGTTCATCGACGAAGTCGTGGCCATGCTCCCCCCGGATGAGCAGACGGCCGAGCGGGCCGGGCGAACCGATCTCGGCCCCGGCGCGACGCGAGCGCTCGAGCTTGGACGGACTGCAATCGGCGAGATCGGCCGCGTAACCCTCGCGGGTGTGGACGACAAACACGCCGGCGGCCCGGGCGGCGAGCAGCAGACGACGGGCGGCCGGGATGATCTCCTGCGCCCAACCGACGCCACCGTACCGACTGGCGTACCCGCCCGGCGCGCAGAAATCGCGCTGGAAATCGATCATCAGCAGCGCCGTGGTCGCGGCCGTGTTCATGCGGGGGAGAGGCGCGTGAGGGTCGCGACGTCGGTGATGTATCCGAACACGTCGCTCATGCAGAGCAGCGCGGCGGCATGGTGATCGGCGGAGACGCCGGCACAGGCATCGGCCGCGACGAGCACGCGGTAGTCGAGGTGCCGGGCGGTGAACACCGTGCTCATCACGCACTGGTGGGTCGTGACGCCGCAGGCCACGACGTTCTCGATCCGCCGGCACCGCAGCAGCAGGTCGAGCTCGGTGCCGAGGAAGCAGTCGTACCGCCGCTTGCCGTGGATGTGATAGTCCGACGGCCGGACGTCGAGCCCGGCGACCAGGTCGGCCCCCGGGGTGCCTTCAAGGCAGTGCACCGGGTCGAATTCGAGCTCGATCCCGTAATCTGACCGGTCGGGGCGGTGCGCCTCATGCGTGAAGATCACCGGCCCGCCCCAAGAGCGGGTCCACGCCGCCAGGCGGTTGACCGCCGGGATGATCGCGAGCCCGCCCGGCGTCTGCATCACGGCGCCTTCGGCCACGAAGTCGTGGGCAAGGTCGATCACCAGCAGGGCGGTGTTCGCGGACCGGATCCGGTCGGCGGGGAGCAGGCGGACCAGCGGCGGCCTCATCGGGGGAGGGGAGCGACGCCGCGGCGTCGGACCGCGCCGCCCACCGCCGCTGCGGCCGGCTCAGCGCAGGAAGCTGGCATCGTAGACCTTCGTGACGTCGACGAGCGAATCGGTCGCCTTCCGATCGTGGAAGAACACGGCGAGATCCTTCGCGACGGGGATGGCCGCACCGCCGAGCTCCTTCAGGTTCCCGGCGCGGTCATAGAGCTTCACCTTCGTGAGCATCGACTCGATGTCCGGCGCCTTCATCTCGAGGACCTTTTCGTTCAACTTCGCGGCCTCGTCGGGATGGGCGATCACGAACTCGTTGGCCCGGTTGAGGGCGCGCAGGAACGCCTTCGTCTCGGCGGATTTCTTGTCCGCGGTCGCGGCGGAGATCGTGACGCAGTCGAGGATCAGGTTGGGCACCTGCTTCGAGCTGAAGATGACATGTCCCTTTTCGGCCGCCTGCACCTGGCTGATCCAGGGCTCCCACGTGACGGCGACATCGAGCTTGCCCGCGGCGAAGGCGGCGCCGGCGTCGTCCGCGTTCATGTTGACCAGCTTGATGTCGGACTCGGTGAGTCCGGCGGACTGGAGCGCCTTGACCAGCAGCAGGTGGTTGCACTCGCCGATCGTGGCCGCGACCGTGTGGCCCTTCATATCCTTGACGGTGGCGATGTCCTTGGTCGCGACGATCGCATCGGCGCCGGCGCTGGTGTCGGTGAGATAGACGACGCGGAGCTGGCCGGGGGCCTTGTCGAGGGCGATGATGGTGCTGTCGACGGTGGTGAAATGGGCGTCGAGGTCGCCGGCGAGCAGCGGCTTGAGGCCGTCGCCGGGGGAGCTGAACGAGGTCTTGGTGACGGCGAGCCCTTCATCGGCGAAGTACCCCTTCTCCTCCGCCACAAACAGGCTGATGTAGCCGATCCAACTATTGTAGCCGACGCGGTAGGGCTTGAGCTCGGCGGACCGGGCGGGAAGCGCCAGCCAGACGGCGAGCGCGACGAGGAGGGTGAGTTTCGTTTTCATGGGTGGGAAATCGCCGGCGGGGCGGACGACCGCCGGTCATGCGCGTGCACCAGGCGCCGGAGGAGGGCGTCGCGGTCGCGCGCGGGGGCATGGTGGTGATGGAGCAAACCGAACAGCTCCCGCTTCAGCCGGAGAAACTCGGGGCTGAGCTTGAGGTCGAGTTCGCGTCCGACGCCGAACGGCACGGCCAGGTCCTGCACGATGCGGCCCGGCCGGGGCGAGAAGACGAGGATGCGGCTCGAGAGGAAGAGGGCCTCGTCGATGTCGTGCGTGACGAACAGGATGGTCGTCCGCTCGTGCTCCTGGAGAAGCAGCATCATCTCCTGCAGTTCCTCGCGCGTCTGGGCGTCGAGCGCGCCGAAAGGTTCGTCCATCAGGAGCAACTGCGGGCGGTTGACGAGCGCGCGGACGATAGCGACGCGCTGTTTCATGCCGCCGCTGAGTTCGCGCGGATAGGCGTCGCCGAAGTCGGCGAGTCCCAGCAGTTCGAGCAGGGAGTCGGCGCGCTCGGAGTCGTGGACCGCCTCGCGCGAATACGGGTCGGGGCGGCGGTTGCGGGCGAGGCCGAGGCTGAACCGGACGTTTTGCCGGACCGTGAGCCACGGAAACAGGGTGTAGTTCTGGAAGACCATGCCGCGGTCGCGGCCCGGCTTCGTCACGGGTCGGCCGCCGAGGAGAATTTCGCCGCCGGTGGCGGGTTCGAGGCCGGCGACGAGGTAGAGGGTGGTCGACTTGCCGCAGCCCGAGGGCCCGATGAGGCTGACGAATTCGCCGGACTCGACGGTGAACGAGGTCGGCAGCAGCGCGGGCGTGACGCCCTGGCGCGTCGCGTAGGTCTTTTCGAGCGCACGCAGCTCCAGCTTCATCGCTTGGTGGTGTCGGCCCAGGTGAACAGCCGGCGGCCGACGACGCGGAAGGCGAAATCGAGCGCGAGCCCGATGACGCCGAGGACGAGCAGGTAGAACCAGATCTTCGGCGTCTGGAGGAAACGGGAGAATTTCAGGATCCGGTAGCCGAGCCCCTCGTTGGCGGCGACGAGTTCCGCCACGATCACATAGCTCCACGCCCAGCCGTGGCAGAGGCGCATCGCATCGAAGATCCCGGGCATGGCGGCACGGAGGAGCACGCGGTTGACCACCTCGTCACGCCGCGCGCCGAGCGTGTAGCTGACCTGCACGAGCTCGAAGGGCACGCGGCGCGTCTCGTCGGCGACCATGAGGACGAGTTGGAAGAACGTGCCGATGAAGATCAGCATGACCTTCGAGAGCTCGCCGATGCCGAATACGATCATGAGGATCGGGATCAGCGCCGGCACGGGAATGTAGCGGATGAATTCGGTCACGGGCTGGATCAGCGCCTCCCCGAGATGAAAGCTGCCCATGAGCAGCCCGAGCGGGAGGGCGAGCGCGGCGGAGAGCAGGAAACCGTAGGTGACGCGCAGAAAGCTCATCTTCACGTCGGACCAGAATTCCGCGTCGTGCAGCAGGTCGCGGCCGATCTGCACCACGCGCGCCGGCGTCGGAACGAAGATGGCATTGGTGGACGGCCGGGTGCTGACCCACTGCCAGACGGCCAGCAACGTGAGGAACGTGAGGAGTGCGACCGTGCGGTACGCCCAGGTCGGCACCGGCTGCCGGATGCTGAACCAGGAAGGGCGGACGGACGCGGCGGATTTCATGAATGCGATTCATGGTTTCGAGCGATGAAATCGATTTCGACGCGCGCGCCGCGCGCCAGCGCCGTCACGCCGATGCAGGTTCGCGCTGGAAACCGGCCGTCGGGAAAATAGCCGGCGTAGATCCGGTTAAAGCGGGCGTAGTCAGCCTCGAAGTGGGTGAGGAAGCAGCGCGCCGCGACGACGTCGCGGAGATCGAGTCCGCGCGAGGCCAGCACCTTCCGCAGGTTGGCGAAGGTGACGTGGGTCTGCGACTCGACGTCCGGCGGCAGCGGAGCGGGTTCGTTCGCCGGATCGATCGGGAGCTGGCCGGTGACAAACACCCAGCCGTCGCACTCGACGAAATGCGAATACGGCGCGACGGGCGCCGGCACGCCGGCGACGTTTTGAAAAAGAGGAGGCATGGGCAGAGGTCGGGTGGCAGTCAGGGACCCGACGCGGTGCGACGCCTAGCATTCGATATGCCACGGTGGACGGAGAACGGACGACGGATGGCGGAGGACCGACGGAAAAAGCTGAAACGCTGAAAAACTGAAACGCTGAAATCGGGAGCCGTTGGCTCACTCGCGTTCGGCGTTGATCGGAACGTGCTGGTGGTGGAACGCGATGTCCTCATCGCGTTGATCGGAGCAGCCCGATGGGGACATCGGGCTCCACCGGCGGACTGAGGTGCGCCCGCGAGCGGGCGGCCTACGGGCTAATTTGACGCAATGCCGCGAGCGGCGCGGAGCGGAGTCGGCGGTTGGGAAATGCTGAAAAGCTGAAAAACTGAAATGCTGAAATCGGGAGCCGTCGGCTCACTCGCGTTCGCCGCTACAGCGGAAATTCGCTGATTTCCACCAGTCTGCCGGCCAGTCGAGGGGTTCCTACAGCGCGAGGGCGTGGGGGAGTTTGGCGGCGAGGCGGGCGGCGTTGGGGCGGACGCGGATGAGTCGCGGGTTCCAGGCGAGCATTGCCTCGCGGTCGAGCGTCCGGAGCTGCGGATCGGAAATCCGGTGCACGTCGAGTGCGCCGATTTCCCGGAGCGCGATCTCGGGGACGATCGACCAGAACCGCCCGGTGCGCAGCGCCGCGAGGGTCTGGGGAAACGACTGACACGACAGTGCCGGCGTGAGCGGGACGTCGAGCGCCTTCGCGATGTCACGGAGTCCGCCCGTGAATTGTCCGTCGGTCGTCTGCGTCGCGAGCGGCAGGTCCTGGAGTGCCTGACGGAGCGTGAGCCGGCCGTGCCGGCGCGCGAGCGCCGGCGGCACGACGGCGACGTAGCTCACGGTGCCGAGCGACGTCGCCTTGAGTCCGGGCGCCATCGCATTCTTGCGGATGATGCCGAAGTCGAGCCGGCTGTCGGAGAGCTGCTGCACGATCTCATTCGTGCGCAGGTTGAGCGTCGTGAAGTGGGTGCCGGGAAAGGCATCGACGATCTTCCCGAGCCGCGGGATGACCAGCCACTGGATCAGGCTGTCGCCCGCGCCGATCGTGAACGCGGCGCTCTGCTCGCGGCATTCGGCGCGGAAATCCGCGAGCGAGCGCAACTGTTCGCGGGCGAGTTCGGCGAGACGCTCGCCCTGCGCGGTCAACTTGAGGATCTTGCCCCGGCGCTGCGCGACCTCGCAGCCGAAGAATTCCGACAGCTCGCGCAGTTGCCGGCTGTATTGGCTCTGCCGGACGGGATCGCCCGGCGCGGCGGCCGCGATGCTGCCGGCGTCGCGCACCTCGATCAGGACCTTGAGCCGGTCGAGCGACAGGCCGCGTTCGGAGAAGAGGGCTTCAAACATGACTGGGCAGTCAGGCAACCTGTCGGATCGTGCATGGCAAGGTTTTAGGACCTCCGCTATTGTCCGCCCCGCCTAACCCACCTCTGCCATGAACACCATGTCCGCCCATCAAGCCTCCTGCCTCCGGTTCTCCGGACGGCTGGCGTTGTCGGCGACGGTTCATCGGCCGGCCACGAATCAGGCGCCCCAAATCCCCGGTTGGTACCGCGGCGAACTGGCGCCTGAGATCGGAAGTGGAAACCCCTGACGCGACGAGCAGTCGCTGACTCACGGCCCACTTCCACCCGGAAGTGGGCCTTTTTCTGCTTTCGGGGAATGAACCCGGTTCCTTCCCATCACTTTCCTTAAGGAGCGCCCGCTCTTGATCCGAGGCGGGGAAGACGCACTGCCCTATCGGTTCCCCTTGAAGCCAGCCGGCGGCCCAAGTCCGGCAGGGGCTGAATTTCCAACCCACGGTCATTGAGGACGGACGGCGGAGAAGTCTTCCGCCGCCGAGTGACCTGAGCCGTGGTTCTCTTTGGCGCGACCTCGTTCGGGAGGCGCGCCGGAACGGCCGACACCCTTCGGGGCAAGGCCCTCAAAAAGGACAACTCCCATGATCGCTGTTGCCCTCGTGGCGTGGTTCGCGGTGTTCGGCGTCGTGCTGATCGCACGCACCGACTACCGCCGCCCGCTGACTCGATAAGCAAACCACACCGGCCCGGGGCTTCGGCTCCGGGCCGGTTTTCCCCTCGAGCATTTTTCTCCCATGACGTCCTTTCCTGTCCGACCGACCAAACAGCCGCTGCGGCTGCTGCGTGTGTCCACCTCGCTCCGCCTCTCGCATGAAACCCTCTTTTTCCTCCCGCGCCCGAACCCGCACGTTCGCCCACGAATTCACCACGCATTTCCACGTGGAGCTTCCCATGCCGGCGCTGCAGCGGGGCTGGCTCCACGGCCGTGAGAAAGCTCTGGAGAAACCACAGATGGACAGATCAACACATATTGAGAGGAGAGCGTAGCCTTTGCCACGGCTACGGCGAAAAAGACAGAGGTCAGGTCGCCGCTACGAGGAAATGGCTAATGCCGCTTTCCCCTTCGAAGCCTTCGCGAGACCAAGTGGTTTCTTATGAAGGGTCTGAAGGAGAGAAACCACGAAGGGACACGAATCGACACGAATGGAATCTCGGGTGTAGCCCGACGTGCTCATCGGGCTGATAGGCGATCTGCAGTAAGAGATAGGGTGTCTCGCGAAGGGCGCGAAGGAATCGAAGGAAGGATTCGATCTGTTTTTTTGGGAGAGAAACCACAGATGGACAGATCGACACAAATTCGGGCGACGGCGTAGTGAGCGGTTGGGCCATATGTGTTCATATGTTTCCATCTGTGGTTCTACAGAATCAGTCTCGGGTCGACTCGCTCGCGCCTTGCCGGAGGCTCGAATTCGGCCAAACCGCTCGGTCGTTCCGCAATTCGGGCTCGCGGAGGGGAGTGACGTTGTGGCAACGATGACGGCGCCGCTGTCCGCGGGCGGCGCGATTCCCCTCCATGACCCTCCAGCAGAAACGACTGTGCCTCTGGGCGGCGCTCGCCGCGTGGCTCGCGGCGGCGGCGGCGGCCAGTCTGCCGGGGCCGCAGGCGGACGGGCCGTCGAAATCCGGCGCAACGGCTGCGAAGACGGTGGAGCGCCCGGCAGTGAAGGCCGCGGCCCTGACTTCCGACCAGTGCAAGCGGTGTCATGAGTCGATCTACACCGCGTGGGCGGCGTCGCAGCATGCGCAGGCCAACCGCCCGGTGGAGGCGTCCGTCGACCGATCGGCGTTCGATCCAGCCCGGCATGTGGCGATCGAGGCCGTCCAGTACGAAATCGGGTGGCGCGATGGCCGGCCCGAGGTGACCGAAAAACAACCTGGTGCCGCTGCGACATCCTACCGACCGGACCTGGTCATTGGCGTCAAACCGCTCCGGCAATACGTGGTGGCGACTTCCGGCGGCAGGTATCAGGCGGCGGAGCTCGCCTATGATCCACTCACCGGAAAATGGTTCGATGTCTTCGGATCGGACCGGCGGCAGCCCGGCGACTGGGGATACTGGCGCGGCCGGGGCATGAACTGGAATTCGATGTGCGCGGCCTGTCACATGACCGATTACCACAAGAATTACGATCTCACGAAGGACACGTATGCGTCCACCTGGCTGGAGCAGGGCATCGGTTGTGTGCAGTGCCACGGCGACATCACGGCGGAGCACCTGACTGCGACCTATCCGCCGGCCATTCCGCGGGCACCCGACGCGGCGGCGGCGCACCGCGCGATGGAAACCTGCGTACCTTGCCATGCTCGGAACGAGATGCTGACGGGCGAGATTCATCCCGGCGGTGCGTATGCGGACCGGTATCGCGTGACGCTGCCGGTGGAGCAGGGCGTATTTTATCCCGACGGCCAGGTGCAGGCCGAGGACTACAACTGGACCTCGTTTTTGCTCAGCCGGATGGGCGGACACGGTGGCGTGACGTGCCTCGATTGTCACGACCCGCACTCCGGGCGAACGGTGCTGCCGGTCGACAACAACCAGCTCTGCCTGCAATGCCATGCGACCGGCCGGCTGCATGCCCCGATCATCAACCCGACGCAGCACTCACATCACGCGGACGGCAGCACGGGGAACGCGTGCGTGTCGTGCCACATGCCAACGACCGTGTACATGCAGGTCGATCCCCGGCACGACCACGGTTTCCTCCGGCCCGATCCGCTGTTGACCAAGGAACTGGGCATCCCGAATGCGTGCAACCGGTGCCATCAGGACAAGACGGTCGACTGGGCGATCAAGGCGACGGACATGTGGTACGGCGCCGCGATGGCGTCGCGTCAGCGCGAGCGGGCGCGCCTCGTCGACGCGGCCCGAAAACAGCAGCCCGCCCTCGGGACGCGGCTGGCGGACATGCTGGGAGGAGAGGACATTCCGGCCTGGCGCGCGACGCTGCTGGTGCTGGCGCGACCCTATCTCACCGACGAGCCCCGCCTCGTGGACGCGGCACGGCAGGCGTTGGGAGACTCCGATGCGAACGTGCGGTCGGCGGCGGTGCAGGCGCTGGCATCGCTGTCGGGACCGCACCCGGAATTGCGGCCGTTGTTGTCGGATCCGATGAAGCTCGTGCGGATCGATGCGGAACTGGCGCTCTCGCCGGAGCTGGCGGAAGGCTCCGCGGGCCGCCGGGAACTCGACGGCTATTTTGCGGCGAACGCGGACCAGCCGAACGGCCAGCTCCAGTGGGCGCAGGATCTGTTCAACCGCGGCCAGCTGGCCGAGGCGGAGGTGCACGTGCGGAAGGCGGCTGCGTGGGACCCGAACTCGGGCGCGGAGTGGGAAATGCTCGGGATGCTCGCGAACGCGCAAGGTCGGCCGGCGGACGCGGCGGACCTGCTGTGGCGGGCGGCCGGGTTGGAGCCGGACAATCCGACGCCGGCATTCGAGGCGGGGCTCGCCTATGCGGCGGCGCGGGATCTTGCGGGGGCGGAGAAGGCATTGCGGGCGGCGGTGGCGCGAAACCCGCAGTTCGACCGGGCGTGGTACGACCTGGCGCTCGCGCTGTCGCAGACCGGCCGCGGCGCGGAGGCCGTGGACGCGTTGCGAAAGGCGGAGGCGGCGGCGCCGCGCGTGGCCGACTATCCGTACGCGCGGGCAACGATCGAGGTGAAGCTGGGCCACCACGCCGCGGCGCTCGAAGCGGCGAAACGCGCGGCGGCGCTTGCGCCGGGCGATGAGCGGGTGGCGCAGTTGGTCGCGTGGCTGGAGAGGACGGGGGAGTGAGGATGAAACGCTGAAACGCTTAAAGGCTGACATGCTGAATTTCGGGACGACCAGGTGGCGCGAGCTCCGGTTGTTGGGAATGGTTATTGTGTGCAGCCTGCTAGCCGACGAATTCGGGAATTTTCTTGGGATACGTAATTTCCATCCTTTCCGTGGGTGCGGGGCTTCGCCTCACTTCAGGGCTCCCACATGTCTTCCGTATCTTTCGTTCGTGCCATGGGCCCGGCGGCAACGTTTCTCGTTGCGGTGGCGTGGGCGCAAGCCACCCCGGTCAACCTTTCCGAAGCCGGCAGCTTCAACCTCCTCACCTGGGGAAACGCGTCCCTGCTAAACTCCGACGCCGAAGGAACGGTCGCGATCGGCGGCAACGCCACGTTCAACCAGTATTCGGTCGGCACGAAGGCGAACCAGGCGCTGCCCACCGACGCATCGCTCGTCGTGGGCGGAAATCTCACGGCGGGGAACGGACAGGTCTACAACGGCAGCATCTATGTCGGCGGGACCTATTCCGGTCCGGGCTACAGTCTGAACTCCGCCGCCGGGTCGGTGACGCAAGCGGGACTCGGGCTCGGCGTGCCGTTCGATTTTGCGGGCGCGCGGACGGCGCTGACGGCAAAATCGGAGAGCTATGGAGCCGAGGCGTCCACGGGAACGAGTTTACTGCAATGGTCGACGCTGACACTCACCGGATCCAACACGGACCTGAACGTGTTCAACATCAGTGCGGCGGATCTGGCGGCGGCATCGACGCTGACGATCGACGTCGCGGCCAATTCGCACGTTTTGATCAACATTTCCGGGAGTTCGGCGACGTTTTCGAACAAGGGAATCGACGGGACGTTCGCTGCGACGAACACGCTGTTCAATTTCTACCAGGCGACGTCGCTGAACATGTCGGGCATCGGCGTGGAGGGCTCGATTCTGGCGCCCCATGCGGATGTGTCCTTCCTGTCCGGGCAGATGAACGGGCAGTTGATCGCAAACTCGTTTTCAGGGGCATCCTGGGGCGTCGGCGAACTCCACAATTATCCATTCAACAACCAGCCGCCGACGAGTTCCGTGCCCGATGCGGGTAGCTCGCTGACGCTGGTGCTGACCGCACTCGGGATGATTGCGCTATTTGCCCGCAGGGGAGCCGGCCGAAAGGCCGGCACGCTGACATGCTGAATTTCGGGACGAGGGCGTGGCGCAAACTCCGGTGTTGGGAGTTTGAATTTTGTAGTTGGTAATTGGTAGTTGGTTCGTGCCAGAGAGGCCGAAGAGACGGAGCGATCGGATGATGAATGACGGACGGCAGACGGCGGTTGAGCCGGCGGAAAAGCTGAAACACGGAAAAGCTGAGAAGCTGAAATGGGGAGCCGTCGGCTCGCACGCATTTCTCTTTCGCTGAAGCTTCCTCGTTTGCCGACGGCTTCGGAAGACGAGTCGGAGGACAAGTCGCCACTACGTCCGGGATTCGCGGATCGTTTGGTGGAACGCGATGTCACCTGTCACCAGCGCGTAGCCCAAACAAGCCCGATGAGGACATCGGGCGCCACCAAGGTGATCGATCGAGCTGGCGGCGTCTGCGAGCAGACGGGCGACAAATTCTGCGCTAAACGCGGGGGCGGACCGGGCGGACCTCGACAGCCATGGCGTAGTCGAGACCCGGGCAGTCGCGGGCGGCCTCGACAGCCTCATCGAGGCTCGCGGCGGTAATCAGGACGTAGCCGCCGACGATTTCCTTGGTTTCGGCGAAAGGGCCGTCGGTGATCGAGGCGCCGCGGCGACCGCGCAGCACCTTGCCGGTGACGTCGAGACCGTTCGTGCCGACGACCATGCCCTTCGCCATCATGCCATCCATCCACGTTTGGAAGCGGACCATGATCTTTTGGAGTTCTTCCGGCGGCGGCACGGGGCCGGCGGGCTGCCGAAGCAGGAGCATGTAGGAGCATGTAGGTGGAGGCGGGGGAGGACATGGGGATGGGGAGGGATGGGGAGTTAGGAGTTGGTAGTTAGTATTTAGTAATTGGTCGTTGGTATTAGGGTGTTGGTGGAGGCAAGGGTGTGCTGGTGCGGCCAACGAGTGGATTCGAGGATTCCACATTCTGTCGGAGAGCGGAACTGCGAAAGGGTACGGGGTCGGGGCGAATCGGGGAGCCGTAAATCAGAGTGCCAACCGCAAATTACCAACTACCAATTGCGAACCACCAATCTCCCGATCCTTCCGATTGCCCACAATATCTTCGCGGCTGGATCGTCTGAACGGCAAAATGGATGCCGTGGGCAAAGCGCCCGAACTGATGACCACTGACCGACGCAGCCGAGTTGCCGCCATCGTGAGCGAGGCCGGCCAGCGGCTGCGGCGGTATATTCGGGCGCGGGTGCGGAGCGACGCCGACGCGGAAGATGTGCTGCAGGACGTGTGGGAGCGGCTGGTCACCGCGCTCGACAGCGGCCCGGTGGAACAGGTCGGGGCGTGGCTGTACACCGTCGCCCGCAACCGGATCATCGACCGGGCGCGCAAGCCGGCGACGGCTTCGCTCGAGGCGCTGACGGACGAGCAGGACGAGACGGCGTTTGAATTTCCCGGCTTTCTGCTGCGCGACGACCACACGCCGGTGACGGAGCACCGGCGGCAATTGTTTTGGGACGCCCTGCACGCCGCGCTGGCGGAGCTGCCGCAGGAACAGCGGCAGGTGTTTGTCTGGCATGAATTCGAGGCGCTGTCGTTTCAGGACATGGCGGCGCTCACGGGCGAGAACGTGAACACGCTGCTGGGCCGAAAACGCTACGCGGTCCTGCACCTCCGCCGGCGGCTGGCGCCGCTGCGCGAAGAATTTTTTCCTTAAACTCAACGCTGAATCATCATGAAACCCTGCAACCGCCGGCGCTTCTTCATCCTGGCGCCCTTCTTCTTCCTCGCCTTCGTCGGCCTGTTCACGTCGCTCGTCTACTGGCTGTGGAACAGCGTGCTGATCGACGTCGTGACCGTGAAGGCGATCACCTTCTGGCAGGCGCTCGGACTTCTCGTGCTCGCGAAGGTGCTGTTCGGCGGCTTCCCCGGCGGCCGGCGCGGCGGGTTTGGACCGCCCTGGCGGCGTCGGATGATGGAGCGGTGGGATTCGCTGACGCCGGAACAGCGTGAGGAGATGCGCGAGGAAATGCGGCGGCGTTTCGGGGAATGGCCGCGGCCGCAGTGCGGTGGCGGCGGATCGGTGTAGATGACATGAGGCCGACAGGAGGCACGTGATGTGCCAACCTGTCGGCTGACATGAATACAAACACATCTGAGCTAGAGCTTGGACGTGCTGCCGTTAGCGCGGCAGTGACTATTAAGTTCGGATTGGACTGGCATGC
>DASZYH010000214.1:0-7150 GCA_035545515.1 Opitutaceae bacterium | reverse complement strand
GAAGGACGGACTGACCCGCTTCATGGACCGTACGCTCGGCTGGTTTTTCCGGCCGTTCAACCGGTTCTTCGAATGGGCCTCGCATGCCTATTCGACCGGCGTGGCCCGCCTGCTCCGGGTGTCGGCGATCGCACTGGTCGTCTACGTCGGACTGCTGGCGTTCACCGCCTTCTCCTTCAAGAAGATCCCGACCGGGTTTGTCCCGACGCAGGACAAGCAATACCTCGTCAGTTTCGCGCAGTTGCCGGCGGCGGCCTCGCTCGAGCGGACGGACCAGGTGATCCGCCGCATGAGCGCGATCGCCCTGAAGCATCCGGGGGTGGCGAACGCGGTCGCCTTTCCCGGGCTGTCGATCAATGGGTTCACCAATTCGCCGAACAGCGGGATCGTCTTCGTGACGCTCAAACCGTTCGAAGACCGGACCGCACCCGAGCTCTCGGGCCAGGCGATCGCGCAGGATTTGCAGCAGGAGTTCGCGCAAATCCAGGACGCGTACATCGCGATCTTCCCGCCGCCGCCGGTCCAGGGGCTCGGCACGATCGGCGGCTTCAAGCTGTACGTCGAGGACCGCGCCGACAACGGCCTCGATGCGTTGTACCGCGCCACCCAGGGGCTGATCGGGAAGGGGTACCAGACGCCGGGGCTCACCGGGCTGTTTTCGAGCTTCACCATCAACACGCCGCAGTTGGATGCGGAGATCGATCGGTCGAAGGCGAAGGCCGAGGGCGTTCCCCTCCAGAACATCTTCGAGACGATGCAGATCAACCTCGGCTCGCTTTACGTGAATGACTTCAACCGTTTCGGCCGCACCTACCAGGTCATCGCGCAGGCGGATGCCCGCTTCCGGGAAAAGCCGGACGACATCCTCCGGCTCAAGACCCGCAATCTCGCCGGCGACCTCGTGCCGCTCGGTTCGTTCGTGAAGGTGAAGGACAGCTACGGTCCGGACCGGGTGATGCGGTACAACGGCTACCCCGCGGCGGAAATCAACGGTGCGCCCGCGCCCGGCTACAGCTCGGGGCAGGCGGAGGCACTGATGCAGAAGCTCGCGAGCGAGAACCTGCCGCGCGGAATGGCGGTCGAGTGGACGGAACTGACGTACCAGAAGATTCTTGCGGGGAACGCGGGGCTGTGGGTTTACCCGATCAGCATCCTGCTGGTGTTCCTTGTCCTCGCGGCGCAGTACGAGAGTTTCCGGCTGCCCTTCGCGGTCATCCTGATCGTCCCGATGGCACTGTTTTCCGCGATGGTCGGACTCTGGCTGACGCGGGGCGAGAACAACGTGTTCACGCAGATCGGGCTCATCGTCCTCATCGGTCTCGCGGCCAAGAACGCGATCCTGATCGTTGAATTCGCGCTGAAGCGCCGGGATGAGGGCGCGAGCATCACCGATGCGGCGCTCGAGGCGGCCCGGCTCCGGCTCCGGCCGATCCTGATGACGTCGATCGCGTTCATCGCGGGGGTATTCCCGCTCGTCGTGAGTCACGGCGCCGGGGCGGAAATGCGCCGCGCCATGGGCATCGCCGTTTTCTCGGGGATGATCGGCGTGACGTTCTTCGGCCTGTTCCTCACGCCCGTGTTCTACGTGGTCCTCGAGAAGCTGGGCCTCCGCAAGGCCCCGGTCGCGGCGGTGCCCGCGATCCAGCACGCCTGAGCAACGAAAGGAAATTCCATGACCAAACGATCAAACTTGATCTGGCTCGCGCTGGGGGCGTTCGCCATCGGGACCGAGGGCTACATGGTGGCCGGGTTGCTGCCGACGCTGGCAACCGATCTCCACGTTTCGCTATCGGCGGCCGGTCAACTCATCGCGGTGTTCGCGCTGGCCTATGCCATCGGCTCTCCGCTGCTGGCCGTGGCGACGGGACGGATGGAGCGCCGCCGGCTGCTCCTTGGATCGCTGGCGGCATTCGGGGCGCTGAATGTCGTGGCCGCACTCGCGCATACCTATGCGACTCTGCTGCTGGCGCGCGTCGGGCTGGCCCTGGCGGCGGGCACCTTCGTTCCGGCGGCCAGTGCGTACGCGGTCGCCGTCATGCCGGCCGCGCAACGCGGCCGGGCGCTGTCGATCATCTTTGCCGGGATGACCGTGGCAATGATGGTGGGCGTGCCGTTGGGCGTCGTGCTCGGGGGACACTTCGGCTGGCGGTTCACCTTTGTCGGGGTCGCTTTTCTGGCGGTGCTGGCGTGGACCGGCCTCGCCCTGACGCTGGAACGGGTGCCGAGCAGCGTGGCGATTCCGCTGCGGGAACGGTTCGCGATCGCGCGTCGTCCCGACGTGTTCCAGGTGCTCGTCAACACCCTGCTGGCGCTCACGGGGGTGTATGCGATCTTCTCGTTTCTTGCCCCGCTGCTGGCGCGGACCGCCGGTCTGGGCAGCAACGGGGTTGCCGCCCTGCTGTTCGTCTTCGGCGCCGCCGCGGCGATCGGCAATCTCGTCGGCGGCCGGATCGTCGATCGCATCGGGCCCAAGCGCGTCCTGGTGGTGATCTTTGGGGCACTCACGCTCGTGTTCGCCGCGCTCTCGCTGGTGGGTGAATCGATGCCGGCCGCCGAAGCCCGCTGGCTGGTGATTCCGATCCTCGGCCTCTGGGGTCTGCTCGGCGCCTCGTTTCCCTCCGCCCAGCAGGTGCGGATGGCCTCGCTCGCCCCGCGCCTGGCGCCGGTCACGCTCGCCCTCAATGCCTCGGCGATTTACCTCGGGGCATCGGCCGGCGCGTTCATCGGCTCCCTGGTGATCGCGTATCGCTCGCCCGTTCAACTCGGTTGGGTCGGGGCGGCCTTCGAGCTGCTCGCGCTCACCCAGTTGATCGGTTCCCGGCGGCACGTTGCCGCGCGTGACGAAACGGATCTGACGCCGTCGCCAGAAATCCAGCCAGTGATCGAACCGATCTAGGCGTCTCCCGCAGCCACTGCATCGACCACCCACCTTTATGAAATCCTTACTTTTTCTCCTCCCCTTTGCCGCGGCGCTCACGGCCAGCGCGGCGCTGCCAGCCGTGGGACCCAATTATGTCCGTCCCGCGGCGCCGGTGCCCGGCTCATACCGGGATGTCGACACGAGCTTCGCCTGGAAGGCGGGAACTCCGGCCGACGCGCTTTCCCATGGTTCCTGGTGGCGCCTGTTCCGGGATCCGGTCCTCGATGGGCTCGAAAATCGGGCGCTCGCCGCAAACCAGGACCTGCGCGGCGCCGCGGCGCGTGTCGAAGAGGCGCGGGCGGAGGCGGGCCTGGCCCGCAGTGACTACTGGCCCCGGATTGCCGCCAATGGTGAGTTTACCCGCGAACGGACGTCATCGACGACCGCGAATGTCTTTCCCGCGACGCTGACGAACACCTACAACGCGCCCCTGAGCGCCACGTGGGAGCTCGATGTGTTCGGGCGGGTGCGTCGCCTGAGCGAAAGTGCGCGCGCGGATGCCGCCGCGAGCGCGGCCACGTTCGAGGCCGTGCGCCTCGCGATGACCGCCGACGTGGCTTCGACCTACTTCACGCTCGGGGCACTTGATCGCGAACTGGCGATCGTCCGGGAAACGGCGGAGCTGCGGCGGCGGGCGCTGCAAATCGAAAACGTCCGGCTCCGGCATGGCACGGCCGCCGAAGTCGACGTGGCCCGCGCCGAGACGGAGTTGGCCACGGCGGATGCCGACGCCGCCGACCTGGAGAATCGTCGCGCCTCGGTCCGCAACGCCCTGGCGGTCCTGATCGGCGCGCCGGCGTCGGATTTCCAGGTGACGCCGTCCCCGGTGGGCAGGATCACGGCGCCGGTGGTGCCGCCCGGTTTGCCGGCGGACCTGCTCGAGCGCCGGCCGGATATCGCGGCGGCGGAGCGGTCCCTTGCGGCGGCGAATGCGCGGATCGGCGTCGCCAAGGCCGCGTTCTTCCCCGCCATTTCCCTGACCGGGAGCGCCGGTTTCGCGAGCGACGAGGTCGACACGCTTTTCAATGCCGATTCACGCGTGTGGTCGATCGGTCCCCGGCTGTACCTGCCGATTTTTCAGGGGGGGCGGAACCGCGCCAATCTGGAGCGGAGTCGCGCGGCGTTCGATGAGGCGGTCGCCATCTACCGCGGGCGCGTCCTCGTCGCATTCCGCGACGTGCAGGATGCGTTGACGTCCGGTCGCTGGATCGCGGCGCAGCTCGCGGCTCAGCAGCGGGCTCTCACCGCGGCGAAGCGGGCGGAGAAACTCACCCAGTCGCGGTACGATGCCGGGTACGTCTCGTATTTCGAGGTGATCGATGCCCAACGGACGTCCCTCGCGGTCGAGCGCGCCGCGGTGCGACTCGAGGCGCAGCGGCTCAACGCGTCGGTCGCGCTGATCAAGTCGCTGGGCGGAGGCTGGACGTCGACCGCGCTGGTGGCAGCGCGGTAGGTTGCCGCAATTGTCTCCGGACGCCGCGCCAATGCGGCCACGATTGGCCGGAAGGCGCGACCGGGCCGGCGTCCCAGCCCTGTCCGGGCGGGAGAGATTCCGGATTTGAACGTAATTCCGTCGACGTGATTTGATTTCGCCGGTCCGCTCCTCTGATTTCCCGTCTTTCCCTTATGAGTCATCTGTTCGCTCCGCTCACCATCAAGTCTGTCACGCTGCGCAATCGCATCGGGGTCTCGCCGATGTGCATGTATTCTTCGGAGGATGGCGTGGCGACCGATTGGCACCTCGTCCATTTGGGGGCGAGGGCGGCGGGTGGCGCCGGCCTGGTCATCGCCGAGGCCACGGCCGTCGTGCCGGAGGGCCGGATCACGCCGGGTGACGCCGGAATCTGGGCCGAAAAGCACGTCGAGCCGATCGCGCGCATCAACCGTTTCATCAAGGCGCATGGCGCCATTCCGGGAATCCAGCTGGCGCACGCCGGTCGGAAGGCGAGCGCGGCCCGGCCGTGGGAGGGCGGCGCACACCTGACGGATGCGCAGGGCGGATGGCCGACCGTGGCGCCGAGCGCAGTCCCGTTTGGGGGCGAACTCAACAAGGTGCCGCACGAGCTCTCGACCGACGAGATCGCCCGGATCCACGGCGAATTCGCCGCGGCGGCAAAGCGCGCGCTGGCCGCCGGGGTGGAGTGGGTCGAGCTACATTGTGCGCACGGCTACCTCGGCCACGAATTTCTTTCCCCGATCTCGAATCGCCGGACCGACCGTTACGGTGGCAGTTTCGAAAACCGGATTCGCTTTGTCCTGGAGCTGACGCGCGCGGTGCGGGGAGTGTGGCCCGAACGTCTGCCGCTGACGGTGCGGGTTTCGTGCAGCGATTGGCTCGAGGGTGGATGGACGATCGATGAAACGGTGGAGCTGGCGAAGAAACTCAAGGCCGCGGGCGTTGACCTGATCGATTGCAGTTCGGGCGGCAGCTCCGAAACCGCGCGCATTCCGGTCGGTGCCGGGTACCAGGTGCCGTTTTCGGCGCGGATTCGGCGCGAAGCCGGACTGCCCACCGCGGCGGTGGGCATGATCACCGATCCGATGCAGGCCGACCAGGTCGTGCGCAACGGGGAGGCCGACGTGATTTTGATGGCGCGCGAATTTCTGCGCGATCCAAACTGGCCGCTGCGGGCCGCTCGGGCACTCCACGTCAAGCCGCCGCAACACCCTCCGGCGCAATACGGTCGCGCGTGGGCCTAGGCGGCGAGCCGACGGCAGCGGACGCGGGACGAGTGCTGGACCACCGGCGGAACGGGCGGTACTTGTCACCCGTTCTCGGGACCAAATAGCCTTCCACCCTCATCCCGATGCCCTCGACGATTTTTCCCGGCCAGTTGCTCGATGCCCTGACGTGGCGCTATGCCACGCGCAAATTTGATCCGGCCCGAAAGATCCCCGCCGCGGAGTGGAACGCGCTCGAGCAGGCGCTGGTGCTGTCGCCGTCCTCGATCGGACTCCAACCCTGGCGTTTTATCGTCATCACCGATCCGGCGGTGCGCGAGCAGCTCATGCCGGCGGCGTGGCATCAGGTGCAGGTGGTTGAAGCGTCGCATTTCGTCGTGTTTGCCGTTCGCAGGAACCTGGGGGAGGCGCACGTCGACCGTCACATTGCCCGGATGGCGGAGATTCGAGGCGTGACGATCGAATCGCTGGCGAAATTCCGGAAGATGACGGTGGGCAATCTCGAACAGGCGCGTGCGGAGGGGCGACTGGACACGTGGCAGACGCACCAGGTCTACATCGCCCTCGGACAATTCATGGCCAGTGCCGCCGTGATGGGCATCGACACGTGCCCGATGGAGGGTTTCGAACCGGAAAAGTTCGATGCCATCCTGGGGCTGACCGGGTCCGAGTTTGCGACGGTCGTCGCCTGTGCCGCGGGCTACCGCATGCCGGACGATCGCTTTGCCGCCATGAAGAAAGTGCGGTTCAAGACCGAGGACGTGATCGTTCGGATCTGAGTTGTCGGGCGACGGGCCGCCGCCCGCGGCGCTCGCGGATTGCATGCGCGTCGAAGCCCGTTACGGTCGGACGAATATGCAGCAAACGGCGGGTCTCAGGTGGTGGCACCGCATCATCGGGCGGGATGACAAATTTTACGTTCTGCTCGAGGAAGGCGCGCAGGAGGTGAAGACCAGTGTGAACCTCCTCTCGGCCTATCTGGAGGCCCGGAGCAAGGGACTGCCGACGCCGCCCGAGGCGGATTTCACGGAGTCGCGGCGGCGGCAGAAGCAGATTCGCACGGAGACGGTCGCGGAACTGAACAAGTCGCTGGTACCGCCCTTCGACCGGCAGGATATCCAGGCGTTGGCGTACGCGTTGTATCGCGTTCCCAAGGCCATCGAAAGGCTGGTTGAGCGCATTTCGATTTATCCCGGCCGGATCCCGTACGCCGGATTCACGCGACAGGCGGAGTACCTGACGATCGCCGCCGACGGGCTCGTGACCATGGTTCATCTCCTTTGCTCCGGCGCCGATATCGAAAAGGTCGGCGTGGCGAACGCCCGGTTGCAGGCGGCGGAGGGCGAGGCGGACAAGATGATGCTGCAACTCCTCCAGGAACTCTATGCCGGCCCGTTCGAAGCCAAGGAAGTCGTCATCGTCAACAAGCTCTACGAGATGATGGAACGCGCCGTCGACCGCTGCCGCAACGTCGGCAACCTGGTGGTTCAGATCACGCTGAAGCAAACGTAGAGCGCCACTGTCGGTTTCGCTTTTGTCGGGTGTTAC
>DASZYH010000213.1:0-24977 GCA_035545515.1 Opitutaceae bacterium | reverse complement strand
GTCGTGCGGTTCTCCCAGCTCACTTAATTGATTTAGCGGCGACTCCCTTTTCGTGCCCCGCGGGGCGAGTCAACGTAATTCACCGCGCTGCGACTGTGCGCCAGCTCATCTCCGCATGACACCCTCCCCCGGCCGCTCCCGGCCCAACGTCCTCCTGGTCATCGCCGACGACCACCGGCATGATGCCCTCGCCCACGCGGGCAACCCGGTCGTGCAGACCCCGCACCTCGACGCGCTCGCGGCGCGCGGCTGCCGGTTCACCCGGGCCTACCACATGGGCGGACTGGTGGCGGCGGTCTGCTCGCCGGCGCGCGCCTCGCTCCTCACCGGCTGCAACGCGATCGCCGCCGATGCCTGCCCCGGCCCCTCGAGCGGCGCGGCGACCTACGTCGCGCTGCCGCCCCGCGCGCGCACGCTACCGCAGGCGTTCCGGGAGGCCGGCTACACCACCTTCGTCACCGGCAAGTGGCACAACGACGTTCCCGCGCTGCAGCGCTCGTTCAGCGACGGCCGGCGGATCTTCCTCGGAGGAATGTCGGACCACGACCATGTGCCGCTCCGTCCGTTTTCGCCGACGGGAAACTATGGCGCGCCGCCGGTCTACGAGCCGGGGTTCTCGACCGAGCTCTTCTGCGACGCCGCGGTCGAATTCCTCGGTCGCGCCCGCGATCCCTTCTTCCTTTACCTCGCCCTCACCTCACCGCACGATCCGCGCACGCCGCCGCCGGAGTTCGCCCGGCTGTATCCGCCGGAGCGGATACCACTGCCGGCCAACTTCCTTCCCGCCCACCCCTTCGACAATGGCGAAATGGCCATCCGTGACGAGCTGCTCGCCCCCCGGCCGCTCACCCCCTCCGTCGTCCGGCGGCAGCTCGCGGACTACTATGGCATGGTCAGCCACCAGGACGCGCAGCTCGGCCGCGTTTTCGCCGCGCTGCGGGCGGCCGGACGGGAGGAGGACACGATCGTGGTGTACGTGTCGGATCACGGGCTTTCGCTCGGCGCGCACGGCCTGCTGGGCAAACAGAACATGTACGAGGAGAGCATGCGCGTGCCGCTGATCCTCGCCGGCCCGGGCGTGCCGGTCGGTCGTCGCGCGGACCTCGTGTATTCGCTCGATCTTTTCGCCACGCTCGCCTCCCTCGCCGGGATCGACCCGCCCGCCGGCACCGAGAGCCGGTCGCTGTTCGGTCCGCGTCCGGGCCGCGATCAGGTTTTCGGTCTGTACCGCGACTGCCAGCGGATGGTCCTCGACGAGCGCTGGAAACTGATCCGTTACCGCGTTGACCGCACGGAGCGCCTCCAGCTCTTCGACCTGCAGCGCGATCCGGACGAGCTCACGGACCTGGCCGCGGCCCCGGACGGCCGGCCGATCGTACGCCGGCTGCTCGCCGCGATGGCCGCCTGGCAGCACCAGATTGGCGATCGCTGGGTTCCCCCACCCCCCGCGGCCGGCTGATTCGACCATGCCGGCCACCGCCATCAGTCCGCTCGATCTCGCCATCGTCATCGGCTATTTCCTGTTCACGCTCGGGTTAGGCGCGTGGCTCGGCCGCCGCCGGATCGACACGGGCGACGGCTTCTTTCTCGCCAGCCGCGAGGCGAGCTGGCCGCTGGTCGGCGCCTCGCTGTTTTCCGCGAACATCTCGAGCCAGCAGTTCGTCGGCCAGGCGGGTCTCGCCTACACGATCGGCCTGGCGGCCGGCGCGTTCCAGCTCGTCGGCGCCGGCTGTTTCCTGCTCCTCGCCACCTTCTTCGTCGATGTCTACCTCGGGCTGAAGCTCGCGACGGCGCCGGAGTTCTTCGAACGGCGCTATGGTCCCGGCGTCCGCCTCTTCGTCGCCGCGATCAACGTCGTGATGATCCTGGCGGCCAATCTCACCGCCGCCCTCTACGCCGGCGCGACCGTGCTGACGGCGCTGCTCGGCTGGAACACGCCCACGTTGTTCCTTGTTGCGGTCGTCGCGATCGCAATCGGCGCCGCCCTCTGCGCCGTCGTCGGCGGTCTGCGCTCCGTGATGTGGTTCGATCTTTTCCAGGCGACCGTCCTGGTCATCGGCGGCACGGTCACCCTGTTCGCGGGAATCGCGCGGGCCGGCGGGCTGCACCCGCTGCTGGCGCTGCGGGACCATGCGGGCGATCCCATGTGGTCCGTCATCCAGCCCTGGTGGCACTCGTTCGGCTGGCTGCCGCTCGTCACCGGCGCGGTGGTGCTCGGCGTGCACGGCCACTGCACCGATCACGACTACGTCCAGCGGACCCTCGCGGCACGGAGCCTCTATGATTCGAAGATGGGCGCCCTCTTCGCTGCGTTCCTGAAGGTCGCGGCCCTGTTCATCATCGCCGCGCCGGGCGTGGTCGCCGCCCGGCTCCTGCCCGGGCTTGCCCATCCGGACCAGGCGTACGCCGAGATGGTGACGCGCTTCGTACCCCATGGCCTCGTCGGCCTGGTGCTGGCCGGCCTGCTCGCCGCCATCCTCGGTTCGATGGCTTCCGGGCTCTCGGCCTCGTCCTCGATGCTCACCTACGACTTCGTCCTGAAGGCGGTGCCCGATATGTCGGAACGTTCCCGCGTCGCGCTTGGCCGGGTCCTCATGGTCGTGATCCTGGTCGTCTGCGCGGCGTGCGCGCCGCTGATCGGACATTTCTCCGGGCTGTTCGCTTATCTGGTGAAGCTCTGGTCGCTGCTCGCGCCGCCCGTCTTCGTCTGTGTCGTCGCCGGCATCTTCACGCAGCGGGCGAGCAACCGCGGCGCGATCGCGACGCTGGTGGTCGGTGTCACCCTCGGCGCCATCGCGTTCTTCGGCCTCGATTCACCCGCGGTGACGGGCGACCTGCCGCGCTATTTCCAGAACACGATGAACATCGGGTTCGTCATCACCCTCGTGTGCGCGGCTGTGATGGTGCTGTTCAGCGGCGACGGATCCGGCCACCCGCTGGCGCGCTCCGCCGCGCGCCGGACGGAGACGATGACGCCCGTGCAGCGGCGGCGGTACCATGCCACCGCCGCCAGCCTGGTCTTCGTGTGGCTGATCGTCGTGGCGGGCCTTTCCCCCTGGGCGCTCGCCGTCTGGTCGCGCTGAATTTCCCATGCCTACCCTCAGACTTGCCCTCGCCACGCTCTGCGCGGCGCTCGCGCTCGGCCGGGCCGCCGCCGACACCCCCAACATCGTCTACATCCTCGCCGACGACCTCGGGCCCGGCGATGTCTCGTTTCTCAATCCGCACAGTGCGTGGAAAACCCCCGCGATGGACCGGATCGCGGCGGCCGGCCGGACGTTCACCGACGCGCATTCCGCCTCGGCGGTCTGCACGCCCAGCCGGTACGCAATCCTCACCGGCCGCTATCCGTGGCGCACCTCGCTCAAGGCCCGGGTCCTCAACGGCTACTCCGCCCCGCTGATCGACCGCGGTCGGATCACCGTTCCCGACCTGCTTCACACCGCGGGCTATCGCACGGCCGGCGTGGGCAAATGGCACCTCGGACTCGACTGGGCCCACGATGGCCCCAAGCCGCAGGACGTCGACTTCACGAAACCGATCGCCTTCGGTCCCGTGCAATGCGGGTTCGATTCCTATTTCGGCATCCCCGCCTCCCTCGACATGCCGCCCTACGTCTACGTGAAGAACGAAGGCGTCGAATCGCCGCCGACACACACCGTCGCGAACAGCCCGCTGCCGGCCTTCTACCGCGCCGGGGTTGCGGCCGCCGGCTTCAGTCATGAAGACGTGCTGGCCCGCGTGACGCAGGCGGCGATCCGCGACCTCGACGCCGACGCCGGCCAGGGCGACCACCGGCCGTTTTTCCTCTACGTGGCGCTGACGGCCCCGCACACGCCGATCATTCCCACGGCGGAGTGGCGCGGGCGGAGTCATGTCACTCCCTACGGCGACTTCGTGCTCGAGGTCGACGCCGCGGTCGGAAAGATCAGCGCCGAGCTGGACCGGCTTCACCTCGCCTCGAACACGCTGGTCGTCCTCACGTCGGACAACGGCTGCAGCACGGCGGCGAATCTTCCCGAGCTGAAAAAATTCGGCCACGATCCAAGCAATGGCTGGCGGGGCCAGAAGGCGGACATTTTCGAGGGCGGCCACCGCATCCCGTTCTTCGTCCGCTGGCCGGGGCACGTCACCGCCGGTTCGCGCTCCGACGCGCTCATCTCGCAAACCGATCTGATCGCCACGCTCGCCCAGCTCACCGGGCAGTCACTCCCGGCGGACGGCGCGGAGGACAGTGTCAGCATGCTCTCGCTCCTCGAACCGACGCTGCCGGCGCATGGTCCGCGCGCATCGCTGGTCGTCGCCTCGGTCAACGGCTCGCTCGGTTTGCGTGAGGGTGAATGGAAGTTCTGCGCCTGTCCCGATTCGGGCGGTTGGAGCGAGCCGAAGCCCGGTCCCGCCTCGAAGTTTCTCCCGCCGTACCAGCTTTTCAACCTGGCGACGGATCCCCGCGAGCAGCACAACCTTTCCGACGACCGCCCCGATCTGGTCGAGAAATTCGGGCGCGAACTCTGCGAGGATGTAATTAACGGTCGCACGAGAGCCGGGATTTCCCCGCACACCGCCCCGGCGGATTTCTGGCCGAACATCGCCTCCCTGAAGCGCTTCGCACCAGGATCGACGTCCGCTGCAAGCGAGAGCAACTGACGACCGACGGGACGAGCGATTGAATCCCGAAGGGAGACGAACAGACCTGGCGCGGTTCCGCTGCAACCGAAGCTCAGTGCAGCGAGCGAAGCGCTCATGTAGGCGGGGGGGGACCTCACCCCGCGAGGCGCAATGTCGGCATGTTACCGCGCGATATCAGGTCACCGCGCCTACACAGTTGATCGATTACGCATCCTGACAGGGAGAACACGTGTTTCTTCGGCACGATTCTCCCATGTCGCAAGGCGCGGAAGGGACTCCGCGCCCTACCCTCATGCAGCCGGGCCGGTTTGCAGCGACTTCGGTGGCTGCCTTTGGCGCTCGGCTATTTCGCCAACGAGCCGACCTCGGCGGTTGGAAGCCGACATGGCGCCGATGCCCTCAGGTCGTCGGATGCCGCGCCGACGGAAAACGTCCAGATTCCGCCCGGGAGAAGATAGCGGCGGCGCTTCGGATCCCATCGGCGAAGACTGAAATCGTCCATGTCCAGCGTCACGTGCGCCGTGGCGTGCGGCTCCAGGTGAACGCGCCGGTAGCCCACGAGGTCCAGTCGCGGACGGTTCGAACGCCACCGCGGCTCGCGAGCGTAGAGCTGAACGACCTCGTCGCCCGCGCGCTCGCCGGTATTCGTCACGTCCACCGCGGCCACCACGCGTGGACCGCCGTTGGCCGGTCCCCGGTGGACCGAAAAGCCACGGTAGGCAAAATGGGTGTAACTGAGCCCATGTCCGAACGCGTAGAGAACCTTTCCGGGGAAGAATCGGTACGTCCGGTTCGCCATCGCGTAATCGGTGAAGGCCGGCAGATCCGTTGTCGCGCGATAGAAGGTCACCGGCAGCCGACCCGACGGATTGACCTTCCCGAGCAGGATGGCGGCAACGGCCGTTCCACCCGATTCCCCCGGAAACCACGCCTCGAGGATCGCGTTGACGTGCGCATCCGCCCACGGAACTGCCACCGCGCTGCCCGACATCAGCACAAACACGACAGGACGGCCGGTCGCCTGGAGCGCTTCCAGCAGTTTCTCCTGCGGCTCCGGCAGTTCGATCCGCGTGCGATCGCCATGATCGAAACCGGCGTAGCTCACCTTCATCTGCTCGCTTTCAAACATTCCCGTCGTGCCGCCGGCGAAAATCACCACGTCAGCGGCGCGCGCGGCGCGCACGGCGGCGTCAAACCCCGCGGGACCGGTCGGAACCGCCGTCACGGGGTCGTTCGCCGCCGTGGCTTCGCCCGGTTCGGGCGTGGTGAAGGCGCAGCCGGGAACGCAATCGACGACGCCCTCGGGACCGAGCGCGGCCCGGAGTCCGTCGGCGATCGTCACCGGCGCCGCCGGCTGCCCCGCGTGCTTGCCGATGAGAACATCGACCGACTCCGCGTTCGGTCCGATCACCGCCACCCGGTGCAGGGTCGAAGCGTTCAGCGGCAGCACCCCGTCGTTCTTCAGCAGCACAATTGACTCGCGGGCCGCCTGGAGCGCGACGGCATGATGGGCGGGCGTCGCAATGTCGGTCGGGGGAATGTTCGCGTAGGGCACGTCCTGCGGTGGATCGAAGATTCCCAGTTGGAACAGGACGCGCATCAGGCGTCCGACCCGGTCGTCCAGGGTCCGCTCATCGAGCAGCCCCTGTCGAACGGCCGCCGCGAGCGTCGGCGCCTCCGCGCCACAGGTGAGGCACGACCCGGCCTTGGCCGCCATCGCCTCGGCCTCCCGGCCGTCGTGCGCGACCTTGTAGCTGCGCCAGAGATCGCGGATCGAGTTGCAGTCTGAAGTCACATAGCCGCGAAATCCCCATTGCCGGTACAGGAGATCGTAGAGCCGGGGACTCACGATGGCAGGGTGGCCGTAGAGCGAGGTGTACGCTCCCATGATCCCCGCCACATGCGCCTGGCGGACCAGCGCCTCGAAGGCCGGCAGGTACGTCTCGTGAAAATCGGTTTCGCTAGGAGCGACGTTCAGGATGTGCCGCAGCGTCTCGGGCCCGCTGTGCACGGCGAAATGCTTCGCCGCCGCGGCCGCGCGCAGGTAGTGCGGATCGTCACCCTGCATCCCGCGCACAAACGCCATGCCAAGCCGGCTGGTCAGAAAGGGATCCTCGCCAAACGTCTCCTTGGTCCGTCCCCACCGGGGATCGCGCGCGAGGTTGATGCACGGCGACCAGAACGTCAGCCCGTGGTACCGCGCGTGGGAGTTCTCGGCGGCCGTCTGCGCGTAAAGCGCCCGTCCTTCCGTCGCAACCACCTCCCCGATCCGTCGCACGAGCGCATCATCCCAGGTCGCGGCCTGGCCGATGGAATGCGGAAATACCGTGGCGATCCCGGCCATCGCCACGCCGCGCGCACCTTCGTTCCACCAGTCGTATTTCGGCACGCCGAGCCGGGGCACCCCGGGGCCGGAGTTGACCATCAGGCTCGCCTTTTCCTCCAGCGTCATCCGGCCGACGAGGTCCGCAACGCGCTCGTCGAGCGGGCGCCGCGGATCCAGGTAAGGCAGCGGCGCGCCGACCGCCGCCGCCGCGCCGATCATCAACCCGCAAACCCACCACCGTCGCGCCCGGGCTGCGATGCCGCTGGCGTCGTGACCGGCGCGGTTTGCGATTTTCCGGAGGACGTCACTGGTCGCCATAGCGCGCGGTCTGCTGGTCGATCGGGAAACTGGCCGGCCGCAGCGAGCGCGCCAGCGCGGTGGCGGCGGCGGCTGTCTTCGGGACGCGTTGTCCTGGCGGCAGCCAGTCGGCCCCGGCGATCCAGGGTTCGGCGTGCGGATCAAGCGCGCCGACCGACGGATGCGCACCGGTGTCCGTCCCGGACACGGCCACGCCGGTTCCGTCGAGCGGGCCGCCCGGCTTCGGACGAAAATCGTAATGCGCCGGATCGACAAAGGCCGAGTCCAGCGTCGCCGCGGACACGGCGACATTGTGATCGATGATCCCGGGCCGCGGCGCCAGCGGGTGAATCGTGGGATTCTCCACGACCCGGAACGACTCGCGGTTCACGTAGGCATAGGCGACATTATCCTGGATCCGCCAGTGCGGGATGTCGGCTCCCGGGTCGAAGACGACCATGAAGGGCACCGCCGGATTGTCCGCGAGCACCGTGTTCTGGTAACCGGTCAGCGCGGTGCCCTCGAATTTGCAGCCGGCGATCGTGTTCCAGACCAGGTTGTGGTGGAAGGTGATGTCCCGTCCGAACTGGTCGACGCGAAAGCCCATTCCGTGGTGATCGTGCAGCCAGTTGTACGCGACGACCGTGCCGCTCATCTGCTCGCCGGTCGGGATGTAGAACGCCGACACGTCGACACAATAGAGTCCGGAGTTGAAGACGTGGTTGTGATCGGCGCGGGCCGGGCCCTTCCCGGCGAGGAAGATTCCAACGCCCCCGCAATTGTAGACGGTGCAGCGGCGGACGGTATTGGCTCCCCACGACGTGATCGCGCCCCCGGGGTGGCGGCCGTCGAGGTTCACGTCGTGAACGACGCAGTCTTCGACGAGATTGCCGTCGCCCCGGACCTCGAGTCCGGCATCGAGCGCCCAGGCAACCGCGCAATGGCGGATCGCGTCGTTGTCGCCCTCGATCCGGAGCGGCTGGTAGGTCCGCTTGAACGCCGATTCGTCCGGGAACTCCCGCAACATCGCCGGATAGTCGAATCGGCAATCCTCCACGTCGATCCGATGCGCGCCGGTAAACTGCAGGTTGCAGGCGTGAAAGCGCAGCCCGCGGATCACGAGGTCGGAAACGCCCGCGCCCTCGAGCGCGTGCACGCGGCGCTGGATCGCGACCCGGTGCGACTGCGGGTCGCCGCGGTCCGGCGCGATGAACCGCAACGTGTGGCTGGCGGCGTCGTACCACCACTCCTCCGGCGCATCGAGCGCCCCGGCGGCGACGACGAAGAACCGGTTGTTCGCGAAGCCGAACTTCGCGATCCGCGCCGGCAGCGCATCCTCGTGCCATTCGCGCGCCGGCGGTCCGCTCGGCAACCCCGAGGCATCCCAGGCCACCGTCGGCGAGCCAGCCTGATGGGCCGTGATCCGCCGGGTGTAGCAGCCGTTGCCCTTGCTGAGCTTCAGGTAAACCAACCCGCCCGACAGATTGATCCCGGCCCGTGCGATCGCCGCGCTCTGGATCCGGCCCAGCGCGCTCGCCGCATCGGTGAGCGCCCATTTCCGGGCGGGATCCCAGTTCTGCGCCCACGTGCAGTTCGGCCACCGCGCTTCCGTCATCATCGCCCCGTCGCAAAACAAGGCCGGAACCGGATCCGCCACGGTCACCTGCCAGACGCCGTTGGCGGACCGTTGCCAGCGGCCGTCGACCGGATCCGTTCCTTCGAGCACCGGTACCTGGCCCGGCATCGCCGCGAGCGTGATCGGCTTCCCGGGTGTCCCCGACCGCGTGAGGCTCACGGCCTCGCGATAAATGCCGCCGGCCAGCCAGCAGGTGTCACCCGGCTGGGCCGCCGCGACGGCGCGCGCGATCGTATGGAACGCCGCCGCGGGGCTGGTTCCCGCAGCCTGGTCATCGCCGGTCGGGCCCACGTAGTAGTTCGCGGCGCGGGCGGTCGAGAGGATGAGGGCGGGCACGATCAGGCACAGTCGGGCAACAGGGTGCATGGGGTCAGGGATGTCACATCATGAACCGCGGGGCGGTGGCAACCCGCGGTTCGCTTGATCATTTAAGCAGCCTGGGGATGCCGGGCCGCACCGTCCAATCGCTCACGAATGCGGCCGGTGCGCGAGGTCGAGGACATCGTTCGCCGTTAGCGCGGTCTGCAGCACCGCCACGTCGTCGATCGAGCCGTTGAGATACTGGTCCGACGAGCTGCCGTTGCGATCGCGCCCGATCCGCACCGGCTCCGTGTTGGAATCGTCGTACAGCCAGGTCGAGGTGGAGGTCGTGTCCAGCGCGCCATCGACGTAGAGCTTGTGGCTCGAGGCGTTCTCATTGACGAACACCACGAGGTGCCAGGCGCCATCATTGACGGTTCCCGTGGACGCGACGTTCTCGGTTGCGCCCGCAGCCTGGTTCCAGCGGGTGAGCTGCACATTGCCCGCCGGCAGCAGTTCGAGGCGATAGTCCATGTTGGGCGTGTTGGTGTCGCGCGCCTTCGCCACGATGCCGCCCCCGGAGGCGCTGGTGCTCTTGACCCAGGCGACGACCGTGAACGGATTCGCCGGGTTGCCGAACGCGAGCGTCGCATCGTTCGGGACGTTCACGTAGGCACTCGAACCATTGAAACTCAGCGCGGATGACGCGGTGCCGAACCGGTCCGCCGTGTAGGTTGCCGCCGTGACCGTCCCGTTGTGGCCGTTCAGGGTGATGTCGGTCGCGTTGCCCGAGAAGACCCACTGGCCGGAGGTGGACGGATAGATGAAGCTCGGCTGCGTGCCGATGACGCTGGCATCGATCGGCGTGAACCCGGTCGGCGCGCTGCCGGTGAAATCGTAGTCGTGGTTCGCCGCATCCACGAAGCCGGGATCGGCCGTAACCGAGTGCTGGTCATATTTGTTGCTCTGCAGCGTCTTCCAGTTCGCCAGCGTGTCGGACCCGGGGATGTTGTACATTTCGAAGGCGCCCGACGCCGTTTTGTAGAACAGGTTGTAGTCGGAGACCTTGATCCGGTTGTCGGCGTAGCTCTGGAAGTAGTACAGCGTTCCCGAACTGCCGGTGGAGTACATGATGTTGTACTGCACGGTTTCGTTGTTCGCCGCCGCGTTCGCCTTGATCTCGTAGGTCCGCAGCGCCGCGTGGCTCTTGGTGAAGTCGAAGATGTTGTTCTGAACCAGGTTCCCCACCCCCTTCACGTTGATCGACTCGCAGGAGTTGTCCGAGGGCGATGGGCCGATGTTGTACACGATGTTGTTCGTGATCGTCGTGTGGTCGGAGCCGTCCTCGACGTACAGTCCATGCTGCTGCTGGCCGAACGAGCCCGAGTCGTGAATGCGGTTGTGGTTCACCGTGTTCCCGTCGGAGTAGCCCCAGTACACGGACCCGGCGTCCTGCGAGTCCGTCGTGGTGTGGTAGATTTCGTTGTACTCGATCGTGTTTCCCGTCGCCGTGTGCATTCGCACCCCGTGGCGCTTCGAGACCGAAAGGTTGTTGTATGAGATCTCGCAGCCGGTGACCGAGTCGAGGTGCACGCACGCCCCCGCATCGGCGAACACCTGGGCGGTGTTGTGAATGTGATTGTTGCTCACCGTGCTGTCGGAAACGTCGCCGAGGGCCACGCCGGCGATTCCCGCATCGTCGATATAATTTCCCAGCACCTGGATTCCGCTGCCCGGCCCGACGATGTTCACGGCCGACGCTCCGACGTTGTCGAATTCGTTGTTCTCGACGAGAAGGTTGCTCGCGTTTTCGAACACGATCATCCCCTCGTGCAGACCACTGGGATTGGTGTAATCGAGGTTGGTGGCGACGAACTTCAGGTTGATGAAACTGATGTTCTGCAGCGCGGACGGCGGCGGCGCCGCCTGCGTGTACAGGTCGCTGATGTCCGACGCACTCAGCGCCGATTGGTACAGGCGCGCATCATCGATCTGCCCGGCGAAGTAGTAGTAAATGCCGTTGGTGTTGTCCGCGAACCGGCCGATCTCCATGTCCTCGGCGTTGCTGTCATCGTACGTCCACGCCGAGGTGCTGGTCGTCGAGAGCACACCATCGACGTAGAGTTTGTGCGAGGTGTCGCTCTCGTTCACGAACGCCACGTGGTGCCAGGCGCCGTCGTTCAACGCGGGTCCGGTGTCGGTCACGGTCGAGTTCGTGCTGTTGGGCTTGTTCCAGCGGGTGAGCTCGAGATGCCCGGATGCGTTCAGCCAGAACTTGTAGTCCATGTTGAACGTTCCGGCGTCGGGCCGGGCCTTGCAGATGATCGGCTGGGTGCCGGTTCCGCTGGTCTGGATCCAGGCGGCCAGCGTGAAGCCGTTGCTCGTCGCGCCGAACGCGATCGAGGGATCATCCGCCACCGTCACGTACTGCGTCGAACCGTCGAGGCTGATCGCCTGCCCCAGCCCGGTCGCGCTGGCGACGAAGGTCGGGGAGTTGTTCGCCGTGCCGTCGTTGCCCGCGAGCGAGCTGTCGGCGGTGTTGTTTTCGAACTGCCAGAGACCGTTCAACTGCTGCGGATTGCTGGTCGTCCCGCTGAAAATCGAGGTCGTGACCGGGACGATGATCTCCTGGTTCGCGATCGGGGTGTTGCGCGGATAATAGTACAGCGTCGACGTGGAGGCGTCGTAGTAGAACTCCCCGGGCTGATCCAGCAACTCGCGGGCGCCCTGGATGAAGTAGCGCGACCCGGCCGCGCAGGTCCCGAGGTAGGCCTGCTGGATGTTCGTCGTCATCGTGATCCAGCGGTTCGAGCGGTCGATGCTCGCCACGTCGTGGATCTCGGTGGACCAGTCGTGGCTGCCCGGCCACATCAGCACCTGGAGGTCCGTCGGGGTCGCCACCGCCGGAATGGTGTCGCCCGACTTCCACTGGAATTTCTTCTTCGGATAGGTGCTGTCGGCGGCGTTGACGACGTAGTACCCGGTGTTCGGCTCCCGGGCGAGCACGCCGCGCACGCCGTTTTCAAAAATCGCCTCCACCCGCTGCGAGCCGAGGCTGATCGTCGTCTTGTAGACGTTGCCCGTGTCGAGCGTCCAGCCGGTCGCCTTCACGCCGCCGATGATCCGCGCGCTCCCGCGGGGTCCGTCGCAGGTCCAGATGACGTTGTGGCCGTTCGTGCCGGAGTCCGCCTGGGTGAGCGCGATCGGCGTGCTGACCAGGTAATCGCCCGGCAGCAGGTTGACGACAATGTCGCCGGTCATGTTCGAGTTCACCGTCTCGACCGCATTGCGGGCCCGCGTGAGCGTGGCGAACGCGGTGCCGGGCGAGGTGCCATTGTTGCTGTCGCTGCCGTTGACGGGATCGACGTAGTAGGAAGCCTGGACCGAAGCGTGAGCGGTCACGCTGAGCAGCGCGAGAAGCGCGCCGCGCCAAACCAAACGGGTCTTCATGGGGAGGTGGGGTTGGGCGGAGCATCCGCCCCGCTTCGCCCTGAAGTGGTCGTTCCAGTGGCGCCCGACAACGTACTCGCCGCTTGATCATTTAAGCGGCCGCCCCGGAACATCCGTCGCCCGCGTTCGCCGCAGCCCAAAGCGCGGAACTCCTTTCATGCTCTCCGCCCCGTGGCACCTTCCCAACTCCCAATTTCGAATTCCCAATTTCCTCTTCCTCTTGTCCCTCTTCCTCACCTCAACCCTTTCCGCTCCTGCGCCCGGAGGTCGGCGAGAAGCTCCCGCGCCGCGCTCATCGACGGGTCAAGCCGCACCGCCGTCTCGGCGTGGGCGATCGCCTCGTCCATTCGTCCGGGGAAATTCAGGAGCGTGATCGCCAGATTGAAATGGGCGATGGCGTAATCCGGTTTCAGCCGCAGCGCCGCTTCGTATTCGGCGGCCGCTTCGCTCGGGCGCCCGGCGGAGTTCAGCGCGTTCGCGAGGTTGTTGTGCGCCTCCGCCAGCGTCGGCGCGAGCCGCAGCGTCCGTCGGGATTCAGCGATTGCATCGTCCAGCCGCCCGGGAATCCGTGCCCAGAGGTTCGCGAGGTCGTTGTGCGCCTGCGGCAAATCGGGGGCGAGCCGGATGGCCCCTTCGTACTCGGCCGCCGCGGCGGCAGCGTTCACCGGGTCGGCGGCGAGCGCGTTGCCGAGGTCGACCCGGGCATGGGGATTTCCCGGCTGTTTGGCCACCGTGTCGCGCCAGAGCGCCAGCACCGAACGATAATCGCGGTTTCGCGCCGCGGTCAGGACGGCGAACGCCGGAAGGGCCAGCGCGATGGCCAACGCCCGCCGCCGGCCCAGGAGGCGCACGATGGCGAGCACGAGCAGCGCCAGCACGGGGATTAATGCGAGGTACATCCGGTGCTCCGCCGCGGTCTGGCGATTCCCCGGCACGAGCGAGGTCGGGGCGAGAATCGCGAAGAACCACCCGCCCGCATACCCGAGGGCCCGCCAGCCAGCGGTGCGCCGCCACGCCGCGACGGCGACACCGAATGCCGCGGCCGCCACCGCGAGAACTCCGGGTAAGGCAGCCAGCGGTCGATTCACCCACTCCGTCCCGTAGTCGAACACGAGCGGATGCGGCCAGAGCGCGAGCCGCAGATACCGGAGAATCGCTCCCGGCTGCGTCAACCAGTACGTGCCGAAACCCACGCCGCTCTCCGTTCCCGCCGTGCCCGCGCGGCCGTGTGTCGAGAGCACCAGCACCGCGAGCCACAGCCAGGTCGCCGCATAACCGAGGTAGACCGGCCAGCGCGCCCGCCACGCCGCGCCGAGGCTGCCGGCGCGGAAGGTCCGGTCCCACAGCAGCACCAGCACGGGCGCGGAAACCATCACCTCTTTCGTCCCCATCCCCAGCAGGCAGGCGGCCACGCTCGCACCGAACCAGCCTCCCCGCGCCCGGCGGGTTCCCTCCAACCCGCGGATGCAGGCGTAGAGTGTGAATAGGTAGAGGAGTCCCATCAGCGACTCCGCGCGCTGGACAATATACGTGACCGATTCGGTCTGCAGCGGCTGCAGCAGCCAGAGGGATGCGGCCGTCGCAGCGGCGAACTCCGCGTCACGTCCCCGGAGGGTGCGCCGCAGCACGCCCCAGAGCGTCAGCGCGCCCGCGAGGTGAATCAGGAGATTCAGCCCGCGAAATCCGGCCGGTCCCGCCCCGCCCAGCGCGTAACTTAACGCCAACGACGCGTTCAGCACCGGGCGCCCGCTCGCCGTCGTGTTCACCGGCGGCGCGAATGCCGTGGCGGCAGCGCGGATCGACCGGTTGTCCACGATCGCCGGCCCGTCGTCGAAGACGAACGGATCCGCCAGCGCCGGAAGGTACGCGGCCGCGGCAAGCACGAGGGCCGCGACCATCCAGGCGGCGTACGCGCGGAATGGCCGGCGCGAAATTGGCGCAACGCTGGAGGCGGGCGGGGCCATGGGGAGCGGCTGATGTACGAATCGCACCGGCCCGGTGCGCAATCCGAAAAGTGCAGTCCGCGCCCCGGCCCTGACGCACTTAACTGTTTCAACCATCCGTCCATTGCCCTCTCGTCTGACTGAGACCAGAGCGTTGTCACCACACCCGCAGTACCCCCATGCCTTCCACGCTTGTCCGACTTCGTCTTCTGGCGCGCGCCCGTTTCGGCGTTGCCCTCGCCCTCCTCCTCCTTGCGCCGGTCCTTTCACGGGCGGCCGATCCCGCGACCGATGGTGACACGGTCCAGCTCTCCCCGTTCACCGTGTCGTCGACCGAGGATTCGGGTTACGGCGCGAAGCAGACGGTGAGCGCCACCCGCACGGCGACGAATCTGGCGGACCTGCCGCTTTCGATCAACGTCATGACCGACCAGTTCATGCTCGATCTGGCGGCGGTCGACATCCAGTCGGCGCTCGCGTACGAGAACATCTCGTCGCCCGCGACGGACGCGTTCACGTCGAACATCTCGACGTCCTACAACATCCGCGGGTTCACCGCGGCGACGATGCGGAACGGCTTTCTCTCCGCCGGCGGCTCCACGCCGGTGTCCCGCATGGCGGTCGACCGGATCGAGATCGTCAAGGGCCCATCCTCCCTGCTCTACGGCGAGATGGATCCCGGCGGCCTCGTGAACGTCGTTTCGAAACGCCCGAGCGCGACGCGCGCGACGACGCTCACGGGCAACGTCGGAACCTACGACAACTTCGGCGGCACCTTCGACACGACGGGTGCCATCACGCGCGACGGCCGGTTCACCTACCGGTTCATGGGGATGGAGAACAAGGGCGGGGACATCTACAACGGCACGTACACGCAGCGCCGGGAACTGGTCGGCATGATCGGCGCGAAGCTCAGCGCGGATTCGGACCTCAACCTCGAGTACGATTTCGTCCATCACCACGTCGACCAGCCGGGCGGCGAGGCGTACCTCGTCAACCTTGGCACCGATGCCGCCGGCCGCGGCCTCGTTCGCCAGTGGCTCCTGCCGGGCGACGGCGCGCCCCCGGCGTCGTTCAATTACCGCGGACCGGGCGACTATGGCGACGGACTCGAGCGCTATTTCAACGCCGAGCTGCGGCAACGCTGGGTGGGCAACTGGAACACCCGCCTCGCCTTCTCGAACATCTGGGACAACACCGGCTCCATCACCCGCAACGGTGGCACGCTGATCCCGACGCCCAGCGCCACGTTCACCGACACGTACAAGCACGGCACCAACACCACGCAGGGCCTGCAGGGCGATGCGACGAACACGTGGAACATCCGCGGCGTCGAGTGGAAGTTCCTCGCCGGCGTGAGCGCCTCGCGCGGGTCGTCGATGTTCCTCAGCGGCACCTCGCCGCAGACACTGACGAAGATCAACATCCTCAACCCGGCCACCTTTCCCCAGCCGTGGCCCCCACCCGCGCCTCCGCTGTCGACGTTCACCAAGCCGACGGCGAACAGTCACGGCACCTTCGAGGACAGCGCCATCTACACGACCAACACGGTCGCTCTGTTCCAGAAGCGGTTGCACCTCCTCGGCGGCGCCCGCGCGCAGAAGGTCAAGGCCACGGCCTACAATTACCTGAGCAAGACGGTCGGCCATTTCGCCCTCAACGGGACGTCGTACCAGGGCGGCGCGCTCTATCAGCTCACGCGCGATGTCGGCGTCTACGCAAGTTGGAGCGAGTCGTTCAACCCGCAGAACGTGCTCCTGCGTGATCCGAAGCCGATCGATCCGGCGACCGGATTGCCGAAGGTCGACGCATTCAACGACACTCGCGCCGCCGATCCGATCAAGGGCCAGGGGCACGACATCGGATTCAAGACCTCGCTGTTCGGCGGCCGGGTCGATTTCACCGGCGCGTACTACACCGTCCGGCGGTCGAACGAAATTCAGACGCGGACGATCGTCGATGACAGCGGGAACACCCTGGACATCTATGACGTGCAGAGCGGCACGGAATGGTCGCAGGGCGTTGACTTCAGCCTGACCGGCAGCCCGGTCCGCAATGTCGACGTGATTGTGAACTACAACCAGCCGTTCAGCGGAATTCTGCTCTCGGATGTCTCGAACCCGAAGTACCAGGGAAAGCAGCTCCAAAACAATCCCAAGCAGCAATTGAGCGCGTTCACGAAGTACACCTTCGCGACCGGCCGCCTCTCCGGACTGTCGATTGGCCTCGGGGGCCGCTACTGGGGACACTCGCAGGCGTTTCTGCCCACCCAGCCGCAAATCGCCACCCTGCCGCCGTATTTTCTGATGGATGCCGTCGCGAGCTATCGCTGGCGCCTCGGCCGGATGCATTACATCGCCCAGTTGAACGTGACGAACCTCCTCAACCGGCACGTTCTCATCAGCGGCTACTCCTATTCCGGTGACACGACCTATCGGTTCACGCTGACGGCCAAGTTCTGACCCGCGCGGCGAAGGCCAACGCCCGCCCGCCGCCGCCTCGTTGTTCCCCGGTGGAGCACCCGCCCGTCGCTGAACCGATCCGAGAACTCGCCCGCTGTGGCTACCGGGTCACCGTGCTCCCGGTGGACAAACCGTGCGTTGTCCCTGTCCGCTGTCACCTGACGACGCGGGCTCGGTCCGGTGCCGCGGACGCGCCCGGGTTCGCGGCTCAGCGCGCCGCGGGTTCTGGCGAAGCGGCCGAGATTTCCCGCAGCGCCTCGTAGATCGGCTTGTTGCCCAGCCCCTCCGCGACGCCATAGGCCGCCAGACAGCTCACGAGCAGCGGCAGCATGAAATCATAGACCCCGGTGAGTTCGATCATCAGGACGATTCCCGTGAGCGGAGCCCGCACCACCGCGGTGAACATCGCTCCCATGCCGAGCACGCAAAACACCGTCGGCGACAGGCTCGAAAGCGCCACCAGCGCGTGTACCCCGGCTCCGAACCACAGTCCGGCCAGCGCGCCCAGGACCAGCAACGGCGCAAATATGCCACCGGAGGCCCCCGATCCGTAACCGATCACGGTCAGCGCAAACCGCGCCAGCAGGAAGAGCGGCAGCGCGGACACGGCCACGTCGCCGATAAACGCGCGTTGCACGAACATCGCACCCGAGCCGACCATTCCCGGCACCGCCCAGCCCAGCGACCCGACCAGCAACCCCACCCCGGCGCCGACTCCGAAGGCCGACCAGGTCGGACGCCGGACCCGCCAGGTGACCGCGACGAGAATGCAACGATTGAACGCAACGCCGAGGACGCCGATGGCCACGCCGAGCAGGGCGGCCCATGGCAGCGCCGCCGTGGTCGGAGCAACGACTCCTGTCAGGTGGAACACGGGGACCGCGCCACTGAGGAGCCGCGCCATGATGTCGCTGGAAACTGACGCGAGAAACGCGGCGACAAAAAGGATCGGGCTGAAATTCCCGTGCAATTCCTCCAGGACGAACACCAGCCCGGACAGCGGTGCATTGAACGCGGCGGCCAGTCCCGCGCCCGCACCCGCGCTGATCAACGCCCGACGTTCGCCTTCCCCGCGCCGCACCCGGAAGCGCTCCGACAGCATCCCCCCGAGGCCCGCGCCCATCTGGATCGTCGGCCCCTCCCGTCCCAGTGCGAACCCGCCGCCGATCGCCAGGAGGCCGCCCAGGAATTTCACCGGCAGCATCCGTTTCCACTCCAACGGGGCCTCCCCCAGCAGCACCGCCTTGACCTGGGGAATGCCACTGCCGCGGGCATGGGGGGCGAAACGCCGGACGAGCCACACGCCGCAGCCGCCGGCGAGCGCGCCAGCGAGGGACGACACCAGCAGTCCCTCCCATCCGCGGTGCTGCCGCACGACCGCGTCGCGGTGCCGCTCCGCGAAATCCAGGGCCAGCCGGAATGCCGCGCCCACGATGCCGGTGACCACTCCCACGACGATCGCCTTCGCCACGATGTGCCGGCGCTGCAATTCCGGGGCGGCGATGACGGGCGTGCGGGAGGAGGGCGTCTCCATTGAAGCGGGACAACCTGCGCGCCCTTGCCCGGGATGCAACCGCCGTGGTCGCTCCGCTTCCCCCGGCAACGGCATCGGGAAAACGTCCGGTATCGCGGCCGATTACAGTCGACGCTGCGCGCGCGCCGCTGTTCGACTGCCGGGCATGTCACGCATTGCGATCGTTGGTCCCGGAGCCGTTGGTTCCGTGTTGGCCGCCCTGCTGCACGAAACCGGACGACATGAACTCACGCTCTGCGCCCGTCGTCCGGTGCCCGCGATCCGGGTGCGGCGTGACTTGACCGTCATCGAATTTGCGCCGGCCGTCGTCACCGACCCGCTGTCCGCTCCCGCGGTCGACTGGGTGCTCATCGTCACCAAGGCCTATGATTCCGCGTCGGCCGCCCGCTGGCTTCCCCGGCTCTGCGCCGCGGGTGCCGCGGTCGCGGTCGTCCAGAACGGCGTCGAGCACCGCGAACGGTTCGCCGGCGCCGTTGCCCCCGGCCGCCTGCTGCCAGTGATGGTCGACGCCCCGGCCGAACGCAACGATCAGGGCGTTGTCCAGCGGGGTGCGGCGCGCCTCGTGGTGGCCGATTCCGCGCTCGGCCGTGATTTCGTCGCGCTGTTTGCCGGTACCACGGCCGACGCCGGCACGACGAAGGACTTCACCACCGCGGTCTGGCGAAAACTCTGTCTCAATGCTGCCGGCGTCGTCTCTGCCCTGACGCTGCGACCCGCGGGCGTCCTGCGCCTCGATGAGGCCGCGACGCTGGCGCGCGAAATTGTTCGCGAGTGCGCCGCCGTGGCTCGGGCCGAGGGTGCGGCGTTCGCCGACGACGTGGTCGAGGCCACGCTGGCGGCGTGTCGCGCGGCGCCGATCGACGGCGTGAACTCGCTTCTCGCCGACCGGCTGGCCGGCCGGCCGACGGAGATTGATGCCCGCAACGGTGTGATCGTCCGCCTCGGCCGGAAGCACGGCATTCCAACGCCCTGCAACGCCATGGCTGTCGCGTTGTTCAACGTCATGACCGCAGCGGAGTCTTCGGCTCCGCTCACCTCGATGTCAGGCGGGGGCACCTGACCCTGCCGCGGCTCGGAGCGACGTCCCAGCCCACCTGAGTCATCGCGCCGGCAATCGGCTACGTCTCTGTTTCAACGGCGCTAGACCCGCAGCGCGTCCGCCTCGGTCGCGAGGACGCCGTAGTGGCTCAGCCCCTCGATGACGCCGTCGGCCATCGGCTGGCGGGCAACGTAAGTGTTGGTTTTCGCCACGACGGCCAGGAGTTCGGGCAGCGCGTTCTGGACCACGATTCCGTTGACGCGGGGCAGGAGAAACATGTCGACGTCATTTCCCGTGTCGCCCGCCACCAGGATCCGCTTCACCGGCGTGCCAAGACGGTGCCGCAACCATTCAAGCGCATTCCCCTTTCCCGCGCGCTGCGGAAGAATATCGAGAAAATAGGCGCAGGAATAGACCAGCTTCACGTGGTGTCCCGACCAGCGCAGCTCACGGCGCAGGCGGTCGAGGTCGGCCGGGTGCGCCCGCGACCAGTACCAGCTCGATTTGTACGGGTTCTGAAATTCGATCGGCTGACCGCGCACGCCCGGGTGGGTGCGTACAATTCGCTCGACCGCGTGGAGGTTCCACCGCGGATCGAGCTGCGCGCGATACGTCTCGCGGTCCAGATCGTCCACTCCGTGCAGTTCCGTGCCGAGGCCGCCGATGATGAAATCCGCCGTCGGCAATCCCCGGGCTGCGACCACCTGAAGGGTGTCCGCGACGGAACGCCCGGTGTTGTACACCAGCAGCGGACGGGCGATCTCGGGAATCGAGCGCCAGGCTTCCGCAAATCGCAGCGTGGCGAGGGGATCGCCCAGCAGCGTTCCATCGAGGTCCGATGAAACCAGTCCGATCCGGGGCAGGTTCATCGGACAAGGTCGGCCGTCACGGCGGCGGCTGGGCGGGCAAGGCGTCGCGGGGAAAACACGGCCCGGATGATTGGCGGCGGCGCGCTCGTTGACGACTCGAGTCGAATGACATTTCCGTCAGTCGTCGGGCATTCGCCGGACGGTGTCTGACACAATTGTCAGGCGCCCGCTTTCGACATCGCCGCCGTTCCCGGCGACCGTACCCTCCAAGTCGACCGAGGGAGAACGCCGTGGCCGCCGGCCGGGAGGTTTTCTCGTCGGATCACAGGTCCGATGCGCACCGGATGCGGCCTTCAGGATGAAGCCGCCGGCCAGTACCCGTGCGCCGGTTCCGCCCTAACCCTCGATATGACGACCATCAAACTTCCCGATCTCTCCGCCGCGGTGCCCGGACTCTTGGCGGGATTGCCGACCGCGGCGGCCATCATGGCCGCCGGAGTCGTGCTCAATTTCATCATCCGCCGTGCTCTCCTGTTGCTGGCTCGGCGGACGAGCCTCACCGAGCAGGAGGTGCTCCCGATTCATCGGGTCATCCGCTGGTTGATCGTGGCTGTCTGCGGGATATTGATCCTCGGCGGCTTCGGCCTGAACATCGGGGGGTTCTGGGGCATCGTCTCCACCATCCTCGCGATGGTCGCGATCGGATTCGTCGCGGTTTGGAGTGTCCTGAGCAACACCCTGTGCACCGTCATTATCATGCTTTTCCGGCCGTTCTCGGTTGGCGACGAGGTCGAGTTCGTCGGCGAACCGGTCAAGGGTCGCGTCAATGATTTGAACTTCGTCTACACGACCCTGGACGCTGGCGACGGCTCGGTGATGCAGGTTCCCAACAACCTTTTCTTCCAGAAGGTGATTCGGCGGCGGCATGGCAGCCAGACGATCGCCCCCGCCGTCCATCTGCGCACGAAGCGCCCGGCCGGCGCGGCGGGCGAATCGCTGCCGGCCGCCTGAGCCGCGGGCGCGGCGGCCGTTCGGACGAGAACGCGACCGAACCTCGACTTTCGTCCGCCGCTGTCCCATCTCACTCGCACCACCTTTCCCACCGCCACCCTTTCCAATCCGTCTTCTCGGTGTCCGAAGATTTCCCCGCCACTGTTCGCCGGCTGATCTGGGATCGAATCCCTTCGGTCGAGCGCCTCGAGGTGCTCCTCCTCTTGTTTGAGGCGGGCGAACGGACCTGGAGTGTCGATGAAATCGAGCAGCGGATTCGGAGTTCGCGGGATTCGATCGCCGCGAACGTATCCGCCCTGGTGGCCAGCCGGCTCGTGCTCGCTTCGAGCGGCGCCCAGGTCCGGTACCGCTATTCCGCAGAATCCGCCGAACTCGACGCGCTGGTCGGGGAACTGGCGACAGCGTACCGCAATCGTCGCGTTGCGATCATCGAACTGATCTACGCGGACCGGCACAATCCCGCGCGCGCCTTCTCCGATGCATTTGATCTGAGAAAACACCATGATCGCTGAGCTCATCTACGTGCTATGCGCCGCGACCAGCTTCGCGTGCTTCGTCCTGCTCCTGCGCGGCTACCGACGAACGCGGTCGCGTCTGCTGCTCTGGGGCAGCGCCTCGTTCCTGGCGTTCACGGTCGCGAACATCCTGTTGGTCATCGACCGGGTTGTCCTTCCCGAGGTGGACTTGGAGCTTTACCGCGAAATCTCGACGTTCATTGCCGTGGCGCTGCTGCTCTGCGGACTGGCCCTGAACTCATGATCACTCTGCACGACCTCAAACTCATCCTCGCGGGAGCCATTTTCATGGCCGATGTGGCGGTCGCGCTGTTGTTCGCGGGCTTGTGGCGCCGCACCCACGATCGTTTGTTCGCGTGGTTCTGCGCCGCCTTCGCGGTCCTCGCCATCGAACGCCTGCTGCTCCTGCGGTTTACCGGTGAAACGGTGAACCCCGTCATCTTCGCCGTCCGGCTGCTCGCCTTTCTCCTGATCATCGCCGCGATCATCGACCGGAACCGGCGCACCAAGACCTGAACCGTTCGGCGCCGGTCGCGCCCCCGACGGGCGCGAATTGGGACCACGGGGACGCCCGTGGCGACGCCGTGTTTGCCACTCGGATGAAAGCGAGCCCGTCGGCGCTTTCCCCTCCGCGGCCACCTTGTTCGCAGTTTTGGCTTGCGTGTTTGGCCCGCTTCTTTTGCTTTCGGAATAATTCTGGCGCCGGACCGTTTGAGGTCCGTCGCGCCCGATTTCGCGAACCTCCTTTCCCCATGATCGCATTCCTGATGCATGAAGATAACGACACCGTCGGCGTCGCCGTGACGGACATCAAAAAGGGCGAGGCCGCCGCCGGCCGGTCCCTCCACGGCAGCGCCGCGCCGAAAGTCACCGCCCTGATGGATATTCCCCTCGGGCATAAAATCGCGCTCCGCGACTTCAAAGCCGGCGACACCGTCATCAAGTACGGCTGCGACATCGGCAAGGTCGTGGCTCCGATCAAGACCGGCGAGCACGTCCATGTTCACAACGTCAAAACCAAGCGCTGGTAACCGCCCCATGAAGACCAAGACTTTCCTCGGCTACCGCCGCGAAAACGGCCGCGCCGGCATCCGCAATCACGTCGTCATCCTGCCGGTGGACGACATCTCCAACGCCGCCTGCGAGGCGGTGGCCCACAACATCCCGGGCACCCTCTCGCTCCCGCACGCCTACGGCCGCCTGCAATTCGGCGAGGACCTCGAGCTGTTTTTCCGCACGATGATCGGGACGGGCGCGAATCCGAACGTCGCCGCCGTCGTCGTCATCGGCATCGAACCCGGCTGGACCGATCGCATCGTCCAGGGCATCGCCAAAACCGGCAAGCCGGTCAAGGGCTTCTCGATCGAACGCCACGGCGACATTCGCACGATCGCCGAGGCGTCGCGGACGGCGAAGGAATATCTGCAATGGGCCAGCGAACTGCAGCGCGTCGAGTGCCCGGTCTCCGACCTGTACATCTCGGTCAAGTGCGGCGAGTCCGACACGACCACCGGCCTCAGCTCCTGCCCGACGGTTGGCAACCTCATCGACAAGCTGGTCGCCGCCGGCTGCACCGCTTCGTTCGGCGAAACGTCCGAGCTCACCGGCGGCGAGCACATCGTCCGGGCCAAGGCCGCGAACGACAAGGTGGCCACGGAGTTCATGCGCGTGTGGCAGGACTACACCGACATGATCATGAAGGAGAAGACGGACGACCTCTCCGAGTCGCAGCCGACCAAGGGCAACATCCGCGGCGGTCTCACGACGATCGAGGAAAAGGCGCTCGGCAACATCGAGAAACTCGGTCGCCAGACCAAATTCGTTGGCGTCCTCAAACCCGCCGAGGCGCCCTCGGGCAAGGGTCTGTGGTTCATGGACACCTCGTCCGCCGCGGCCGAGGCGGTCACGTTGTGGGCGGCGTCCGGCGCCGTCGTGCATCTCTTCCCCACCGGCCAGGGCAACATCATCGGCAATCCGATCGAGCCGGTGATCAAGCTCTCCGGCAATCCGCTCACCGTCTCCACGATGAGCGAGCACATTGACCTCGATGTCTCGGCGATCCTGCGCGGCGAGATGTCGGTCGACGAGGCGGGCGACGCGTTGATCGAGATGATGCTTCGCACCTGCAGCGGCCGCCTCACGGCCGCCGAGGCGCTCGGGCATCGCGAGTTCGTCATGACGAAGCTCTACCGCAGCGCCTGATCGGATGGCCGCGGACGTCTCCACTCCGGTGGCCCGCTTCGATGCGGGCCACCTCACGACCCTCGTCCGCGACCTCGCCATTGCGGCGGGCGTCACCTCCGCGGACGCACCGCGTTTCGCCGCCGCCCTCGTCGAGGCCGATGTGCACGGGACCGCCACCCATGGCGTGTCGCGGCTCGCCATTTATATCCGCCGGATCCAGGAGGGCCTGATTGACCCGCGCGCCGCGCTGCGCGTGGAACGGGAACGGGCCGCCACGCTGGCCCTCGATGCGGGGAACGGCCTCGGTCAGGTTCAGGCGTTGAAGGCGCTCGACCTGCTTTTCCCGCGCGCCCAGGCGAACGGCGTCGCCGTGGCGACGATCCGTCGGTCCCAGCACTTCGGTGCGCTCTCCTATTACTGCAATCTCGCCGCCGAACGCGGCCAGATCCTCGTCGCCACGACGAACTGCGAACCGGCGATGTCTCCCGAAGGCGCCTGCCAGGCCTACTTCGGCACCAATCCGATCGCCGCCTCGTTTCCCACCGGCAAGGGATTTCCCGTCAAGATCGACCTCGCCACCTCGATCGTCGCGCGCGGCAACATCATCGCCGCGCAAAAACAGGGAAAGCCGATTCCCGCCGGCTGGGCGCTGAACCGCGCCGGCGAGCCCACCACCGACGCCGCGGAGGCGCTCCTCGGCACGGTGCTCACCATGGCCGGTCACAAGGGTTACGCGCTCGCCCTGCTCGTCGAACTCCTGTCGGGCGTGCTGTCCGGCGCCGCCGTCGGCTCCGCGATCGGCTCGATGTACAAGAACCTCGATCGGCCGCAGGACGTCGGCC
>DASZYH010000212.1:0-5260 GCA_035545515.1 Opitutaceae bacterium | reverse complement strand
GACAAGACCAACGGCTACGATCTGATCTACCGGCAGCACGCGATCAAACCGGCGCTCGTCGGACTGGCCGGACCGTGGCTGAGCGGCGGGATCGAGTTCAACTGGCCGCAGCACCATCGGCCTGCGACTTACTCGCCCGTGAATGTCGCCGTCGAGGAGGACGAAGACGGTTCGAAAACCGTGTGGCTCAGCGACCACGATCCCCTGCAGCGGATGAAGGGCATGCATGGCGTCTGCCTTCGCCCTGGCCGCGCCGTCCTCGAGTTGCGCGTGCGGGCCTACAACCGGACCCCGTTTCCCCAGACGTTCCTTTGGTGGGCGAACGTCGCGACGGAGGTCCACGAAGGTTACCAGTCGTTCTTCCCGCCGGACGTCCATTACGTCGCCGACCACGCGAAACGCGCGATGAGTGCCTACCCGCGATGCCGCGATCACTACTACGGCATCGATTATGGCCGCAGGGCCAGGGACGGCGTGCCGGCAGCGGAGATTCCCCGGCAGTTCACGCCCCCGTGGGCGCCGAAACCGGCACGCACGAACGAGGCCGCGGCGAATGCGTCCGGGAACGGGCAGACGCGTCGCGATAACCCGCTCCCGGCGTATGCGCCGAACGACCTCTCGTGGTACGCCAACATTCCCGTGCCGACCTCCTACATGGCGATGGGATCGCGGGAGGACTTTTTTGGCGGCTACGATCATTTCCAGCGTGCCGGCATTGTTCACATCGCCGACCACCACCTCGCACCGGGCAAGAAACAGTGGACGTGGGGGAATCACGAATTCGGATACGCCTGGGACCGCAATCTCACCACGCCGGACGCGCACGGCGTCCATCGCCCCTACATCGAGCTGATGGCCGGGGTGTACACCGACAACCAGCCGGACTTCTCGTTTTTGCAGCCGGGTGAAACGAAGACCTGGACGCAGTACTGGTACCCGATTCGTGAAATCGGCCCGGCGCAGCACGCCAATGTTGACGCCGCGCTGAGCCTGCAGACGGAGGGAAGAACGCTCCGGTTTGGAGTCGCCGTGACCCGTCCGCATCGTGGGGCGCGGCTGACGATCGACGCCGCGGCGAAGACGACGGGCGCGAAACCGCGTCGCATTGTCGTACGGACGATCGACGTTGCCCCCGACCACCCGTTCCTGGGGAGCGCGCTCCTGCCGAAAGGCGTGTCGCCGGACCAGATTCGCGTGACGCTGCGCGAGTCCGCGGCGGTCACCGGTGCCGGCGCGACGATCATCACGTACCGCCCGCGTCCCGTCACCGACCGATCGGTGCCGCCGCCGGCGACCGAGCCCGCGGCGCCCGGGGACATCGCAAGTCCGGACCAGCTTTACCTGACCGGCCGGCACCTGGAGCAATACCGGCACGCGACCCGAAAGCCGGAGGAGTACTGGCGCGAGGCCCTGCGGCGCGATCCGGGGGACGCCCGCTGCAATCTTGCGCTCGGCCGCTGGCATCTCAACCGCGGCGAATTCGATCCCGCCGAGCGCCATCTCCGCACCGCGATTCAGCGGGTCACCGAACGAAATCCGAACCCGGAGGACGGCGAGGCGCACTACACGCTGGGACTGACATTGCGGTACGCGGACCGCAACGACGAGGCGTACGCTGCGTTCGCGAAGGCCGTCTGGGATCAGGGCTGGCAGGCCGCGGGGTTTCATGCGCTGGCGGAAATCGACTGCGTGCGCCGGGACTGGAGCACGGCGCTGGACCACCTGGAACGGGCGTTGCGCGCCAACTCCGACAACCTCCGGGCGCGCGACTTGAAGGTGATGGTGTTGCGGCGCCAGGCGAAGACCGGCGGCCGAAACCATCTCGCGGAAGCGAACGAGGTGCTGCGGGACACGCTGCAACGCGACCCGCTCGACTGGTGGGCGCGGCACCTCCGGGGCGACGCGCTGGGCTGCGACACGCAAACCCGCCTGGATCTCGCGCATGACCTCGCGCGAGCCGGCTTCCCCTCCGAAGCGATCGCGCTCCTGACGGACGCGACGCCCGAGCCGCTTTCCGGCACAGCGCCGCTCGTAGCCTACACGCTGGCGTGGCTGAACGACTCGGTTGCGACACGGGACGCGGAGGACCATCGCCGCGCAGCCCAAGCTGGCCGAACTCGCGACCGCTGGCTGAAACGCGCGCGCGCCGCCGCGCCGGACTATTGTTTTCCGGCGCGACTGGAGGAATTCGTCATTCTGCGGTGGGCGTCCGGCATCGCTCCCCGCGACACGCGCGCCCCGTTCTATCTCGGAAACCTGCTGTACGACCGGCGGCGGTACGAGGAGGCGATTACCGCCTGGGAAACGGCGGTCCGGCTGGAGCCGCGGAATGCAGTGGCCTGGCGGAATCTCGGCATCGCCTATTTCAACGTCCGCCAACAGCCCAATCGCGCGCGGCGCGCGTACGATGCCGCATTCCGGAACGCACCGGGCGACGCGCGCCTGCTTTACGAGCGCGATCAGTTGTGGAAGCGAGTTGGCGTCGCGCCCGCCCGGCGGCTCCGCGAACTGGAACGACATCAACGATCGGTGCGGCAGCGGGACGACCTGACGATCGAGCTTTGCTCGTTGTACAACCTGACCGGCCGGCCTGACCGCGCGCTCTCGCTCCTGCGAACCCGCCGGTTCCAGCCCTGGGAAGGCGGCGAAGGCCAGGCCCTCGGGCAGCACGTTCGAACCCACCTGCTCCTCGGCAGAGAGGCGCTCGCGCGTGGCGACGCCGGCCGCGCGCGCACGCTGTTCGATGCGGCGCTCGCCGCCCCACCCAACCTGGGCGAGGCGCGTCACCCGCTCGCAAACGCGAGCGACATCCACTTCTGGCGGGGCGAGGCGCGCGCGGCCGCCGGTGACGTTGCCGCGGCGCGTGAGTGCTGGCGGATGGCCGCCGACTTCTCGGGCGATTTTCAGGAAATGTCGGTCCGCGCCTACTCCGAGCTGACCTATTACTCGGCACTCTCGCGGATCCGGCTCGGCGAACGCCGCCAGGGCGGAACCCTGTTTCGACAGCTCGGCGCGTACGCGCGGCGGCTCGCGCGGGCCAAAGCCGGAATCGATTACTTTGCGACGTCGCTCCCCACCCTGCTGCTCTTCAACGACGACCTGCAGGCCCGGCAAACGACGACCGCGCTGTTTCTTGAAGCGCAATCTGAACTGGGCCTCGGCCGGAAAGATCGCGCCCGGTCGCTCTTCGCCGAGGTGCTGCGCCGCGAACCAAGTCATTTCGGGGCGCACGAACTCCTCGACGGCGTACGCGGTGCGCGTCTGCAACGCCGCGCCTCCCGCCCGTAAAAACGTCCCTCGATCCGGCCCTTCTCGCCACGAACACCCCGAACTTCCAACGATGACCCCATCCGCTGCCTCTTCCCGCCCAACGCCAACCACGTCCGCCTACAACGCCGGCTATGTCTGGACGATTTCGCTGATCGCCGCGCTGGGCGGGCTCCTGTTCGGGTATGACTGGGTGGTGATCGGCGGCGCGAAGCCGTTCTACGAACGATTCTTCGACCTGACCGATCCGCGGGCCCAGGGCTGGGCAATGAGCTGCGCGCTGATCGGGGCGCTGATCGGCGCATCGGTGTCGGGCGTGGCGACCGATCGCTGGGGGCGAAAGGGGCTCCTGCTCGTGTCCGCGGCGCTCTTCGCGGTTTCGTCGCTCGCCACCGGACTCGCGGGGACGTTCGGGACGTTCATCGCCTGGCGGATCATTGGCGGGAGCGCGATCGGCCTGGCTTCGAGCCTGTCGCCGATGTACATCGCCGAAGTGGCGCCCGCCGCCGTCCGCGGCCGGCTCGTGTCGTTGAACCAGCTCACGATCGTGTGCGGCATCCTGCTGGCCCAGATCGTCAACTGGCTGATCGCGCGGCCGGTGCCGGCCGGCGCGACCGCCGCCGAGATCCTGCATTCGTGGAACGGACAGGTTGGCTGGCGCTGGATGTTCGGCGTGACCGCCGTGCCATCGCTCCTGTTTCTCGTCGGCACCTTTTTTGTGCCCGAGAGCCCGCGGTGGCTGATGAAGAGCGGACGACGCGAGCAAGCCGGCCGGACCCTCCGGCGAATCAACGGCGACGCGGGCGGGCAGGCCGCGCTGGACGAAATCGAAGCGACGCTACGCGATGAGACGGAACGCGTGGACTGGCGGGCGCTGTTCTCGCCGAAGGTCCGGGGCGCGCTCGCCTTCGGCATCGTGCTCGCGGTGTTCCAGCAGTGGTGCGGGATCAACGTCGTGTTCAATTACGCCGAGGAGGTGTTCTCGGCGGCGGGTTACTCGGTGTCGGACATCCTGCTCAACATCGTCATCACCGGCGCGGTCAACCTGGTGTTCACGTTCGTCGCGATCGGCTGCGTCGACCGGTTCGGCCGGCGGATCCTGATGTTGGTCGGCGCCGCCGGACTCGCGATCATCTACACGGTGCTCGGCCTCGGTTACGCCACCCACAGCCATGGCGTGCACATGCTGCTGTTGGTGCTGGCGGCGATCGCCTGCTACTCGATGTCGCTCGCGCCGGTGACCTGGGTGCTGATTTCGGAAACGTTCCCGAACCGGGTGCGCGGACTCGCGATGTCGGTCGCGGTGACGTTCCTCTGGATCGCGTGCTTCATCCTGACATACACGTTTCCGCTGCTGAACCGCGGTCTCGGCGCCGCCGGCACGTTCTGGATCTACGCCGGCGTGTGTGCGGTCGGGTTCGTGTACCTGTACTTCCAGCTCCGCGAGACGAAGGGCAAGACGCTGGAAGAATTGGAAGTGCGGGCGGAAGGCTGAAATCGCAGCGCTGAAACCCGCGGCTCGGGACGAGATCAGGTGCAAGCGGTGTAACGCACACCCGCAGATTGTTGTGGGTGCGGTGCCCCCACCGCGCGAGGCTAAGCGCCCGTCACCTCCCGCGGGGTGAGGTCACCCCGCCTACATCAGGACGTTTCACACCTTATCCTTCGAATCCTTCGCGAGACAACCTCCTCTGCAGTAAGCCGACATCATCAGCCCGATGGGGACATCGGGCTCCACCAACTTTAATCGCCGACATTGGTACGTGGTGGGCGCGGTGCGGCGCCCGCCGTAGCCTCGCGCGAAGGCCGTGCCCCCACCGCGCGGGAAGATGCGGACATTGCGCCTCGCGGGGTGAGGGCACCCCGCCCACAAGACTGCATTGCTTACGGCTCCGAGCTTCCGGTGCGGCAGAGCCGCTCCAAGCCCAGCCGTGGTCACTTTCCGGCGGCACGTGACTACCCCGGCCAAGGAGTGCGGATCGTTTCGCAAAAA
>DASZYH010000211.1:0-8472 GCA_035545515.1 Opitutaceae bacterium | reverse complement strand
CCCCCAACCCTCCGAAGCGCAACGCGCGAAGGAGGGTCAGACGGACAAACGCAGGAAAGAAGAAATTCGAAACGCGACAACCCTCCGTAGCGCACCGCGCGAAGGAGGGTCAGACGGTCGTTCCGTACCTGGCGCCCGGATACCGCCGACCAACCGTGACTGCACCCCGATTCGCTCGCGAATCGACAACAAACGCAGGAAAGAAGAAACTCGAAAGGCGAAAACCCGTTGGCGGCGTCCGCTGCGCACTACCCGGCGTTCAGCGGATTCGGCCGGTGCATCCGAAATTCGCCGGGCGCTGCATCGCCGGAGTGCTGGCCGCGAACGAGCAGCGTCTGAACCTGTTTCGCGAGATCGACCGCTGCCCGTTCGCAGGCGAGCTGGGCGTGGATGGCGGGAGCACGCGTGCCCCGCTGGGTCTCGATCCCGGTTGCTTTGAGGACGTGCTCCTTCCCGTGCAGCCGCAGCACCGCGCTGATCTGGTACGAGTAGCGGGCGCGGAGGCCGAAGGCGCCGACCTCGCGGTGCGATTGCGTCGCCGTGATCTCGACGACGGGAACCTCGCGGCCCGCGGTGCCGGTGAACACGGCGGCAAACACCTCGCCGCTGTGCAGCCTTGCCGGACTGGCGCCGGCGATCGTGTCGACCCGATCACGGTCGGCGGGGCGCAGGAGCACCGGCACCTGGACGAGCGTGGTGGCGTACGCGAGCGGCGCGATGTGACCGGCGGAGGCCGGCGCGGCGGAGCAGGTGAGGGAGGCAGCCAGGAGGACGGCGAGAAGTCGGAAGCGAAGCACGGGCGGTGTGAGCCGCCGCGGCGCGCACGGTTCCGTCCACCAGTCTGGTTTCGCGGCGAAATTCGCGGTGAACTGGCTGATGGAGAGGAAAAAACGAGGACGGCAAAACCACGCTTGACGTGAACCTTACCGGACCTACGTTCGCCACTTCCCGATCAACGGGGTGGTAGCTCAGCTGGTTAGAGCGTCTGCCTGTCACGCAGAAGGTCGCGGGTTCGAGTCCCGTCCATCCCGCCATCCTTCGCTCCTTGCGGAGCTTCGGATGGCGCAGCCATCAGAAGCGGAGCGAAGGACGAAGGATGGCGCCCTCCATAGCTTTAGCGACGGAAGGCCGGTTTTTTGCCACCAGTCTCCCGTTTCCATTCCGGAACGGGTTTTTTCGCCAAATGGCGCCCTCCGTCGTGTCCGCCGTAGCGCTTGGGCGAAGGAGGGAGCTTTAGCGACGGAGGGCGGGTATTCTGCCAAATGGCGCCCTCCATCTTGTCCTCCGAAACCTCTGGCGAAGGAGGAAGCGCGTGCGCGAAGGAAGAACCGGTCTCGCGAAGCCGGAAGTGTCCGCGTAGGACGTCCGCATGTACTTTGTGTACTGTCTCACGTCGGACGCGGAGCCAGCCCGTCGGTACGTTGGGTTCACTGAGAACGTCGATGAACGCCTCATCGCCCACAACAACGGCTGCAATCCATCGACTGCGCGATTCAGACCGTGGCGCTTGAAAGGGTACGTCGCGTTTGACTCGAAAGGCCCGGCACTCGATTTCGAGGCATACCTGAAATCAGGTTCCGGCCACGCGTTCGCGCGAAAGCGCCTCTGGTAGCCAGTACGGGCCCCACGCGCCCGGGTTTTTTGCCAAATGGCGCCCCGGCCAGCGGGTATGCAAGAAGTTCGGCCTCACGCACGACGTGCTGCGGCACACGTTTATTTCGATGTTCGTCGCGAAATTCCGGTCAATGGGCGAAGCCGCGCTCCAGGCCGGCAACTCGGAGTCGATCATCCGCCGTCACTACCTGGACCTGAAAACGCCCGCTGAGGCGGAGGATTTCTTCGGCATCGTCCCGCGACTACGCCAGGTGCCGGCACCCGAGCCGAAATTGATCGCGATGTCAGTGCCAAGACCTCTCGAAGCAGCAGTCTGACCGGACGAAAAGAGCCGCACCTGGTCGGGTGCGGCTCTTCGCGTCCGGGAAACGACACATGTGTCGCGTTCGAAGTCAGCCGGTGACGACAATCAAGTCGTGCCCGGCGACGTGCACGTACGACCCGCGGGCGCGCACCGATAATTTGACGCCGACTGGCGCCCAAGAGCCGACGGCGAGGTCGGATTGAACACGCTCCATCAAATCCCGGAGTCGCCAATCGAACCTCAGGTTCACCGAGGCCAGTTCTTCCCGCAGGCATGCGACCCGAGCGCTCGAATGCGGTCTGAGCATAAGATCGCGAATGGCGTCTGTGATCCGTGAAAACGAACCGACCCGATGGTCCAACTCGCAGACAAGCGCATCCAAGTTTGCGCGAAGCCGTGTCACCGCGCCTGGCGTCGGTGTGGCGACCGCTTCGCGGATGGCCGAGGTCAGCAGTGACCAGAGATAGTGTGTGTTCATGCCCTTTCGGTCCCGCGTCAACCGACGCGACGCACGGGGCGGCCAGACCCTGCGGTAACACGCGCACACCAGCACCGCCCCTCGTAATTGCGCCTTCGATGCCGATGGCAAGCTGGACCGCAGCGAAGCGAGGAGTAGCTTGCCACCGGCAATAACATTGAGGCGCAAGGGCGGTGCTTACGTTCCGCTGGTTGCACATGCATGCCTGCGGTGTGAGGCGAGTCTTCCCTCTGCGTACCTTGGGCTCGCACCCGCGAGCAGTGCCGTTTTGGATTTGGCCATGGGACTTGCTTTTGTGCTGCTGTTTTGGGCCGTAATTGGGCTCGTTCTGGCAAGCATTTCCGCCGGTGCATTTGGCGTCGCCGTCGCGCTACTGACTCGTGGTGTGGGTCGAGGACGGCGCCGTGCGATTGTTGCGGCGGTCGCGTATTCGTCGTGCCGGTGCTTTTTGGGGTAGCGCTCATCGTGCGCTCGGTGGTCCGCCTTCGGCGGACTCGGCCGATGCGTGCGGACCTTGGCACCTCTTAGCGAGTGGGTCTGCACGACGACTTGCGTCATTTGAAACCTTACGCGCAGCCGTAAGGGGAAGGGCGTCTCACCTCAATGAAAACGCAGGTGTGTTTTCATAAGTCGATTCGAAGTAAGTCGAGTAGTTGGACCGCGCCGAGTGCGTCGACCGCGCTAAAGATGGTGGCAGGGGCGTGCACCGGACCGCCATGCGATCAAACGCATCATGAATGTGGCTTCCAGCAGACTTCGACTCGGTTCAGCAATGCGTTGAGCTGAGCTCCGCGGGCGTCATCGAGGCAGCGGATCACCTTATCCTTTGTGATGGCGATTTGAGCGAGAATCAGCAGTACGTGACGGGCATAGTCCAGCGTCGTCCAGCGGAGTGCATCCAGCTCCGCCGAGGGCACAGTAACGCTGCCACCGTGGACGTGTTGGCTGCGTGCTTTATAGGCGTCACGTACTTGCCGAATAACCTCTGTCTCAACAAAACCAAACTGCCCAAGTAGCATCGCAGTACGATGGCTCAGCTTCTTCGTCATCTCGGAATGCTCGCTGCTGCGAAGAAGGCTAGCCTCAAGCGAGGCAATCGCGTCGGCAATTGATTGGGCAGTGGTACACGAGGCTTGAATCGCCCCCTTGAATTTCTGGAAGGCGACGTGCGCAGTCCTGCCTGGCGGACTTCCGCCCAGGCACTCGAAGCCGGCCATTACTGGGGCGTACAAATCGAAAAACCGAGAAAGCATCGGCGAGTCAGCGGCGTTCAACCGGTATCTTTTTGCGGGAAGTGCCGATAGCTGCGAATCCGAAAACGTACCCTCCTCAAGCAGCGAGCAAGGGTCCCACTCAAACGTATTCAGGAACACCAAGCCCAAGCCGAACAACGACACCAGGCCGATCAAACGCTGAGCCGTCCAATACACGCCCATATGAGTCGGCGCGAAAACCTCAGTCTCAAGGTAAGCGCCGCACGGACAAGTAAAAGCATGCGCCCTGAAACTAGCCATGGAGCTGATTGGGTACATACGTTCGAGATCGGCACCGCGCGTCATCCAGATGCTGGTTGGACCGACGGTCACTTGAGATTCTGGAATAACTCCGGAGAAGCCCAATTTCAGCGACCACGGGATCGGCTGGCCGGCGATTTCCAGAGGGAAGTAGCGAACCCGACGAGGCAGCTGAGCTGCCTGTCCCTCGAACACTATCTCCATTACGCGTCGCGACGCCTTACGAACGGCAAGAGGCAGCTCCTGAGGCTTACGTGCGACCTTCCCAAGCTGGGAAACCAAGTCAGCGACCTCCGCTGTGCCATCGACTGCCGAAGCGTAGAGCTGATCTCGATCACCGATGGTCCACTTCTGCTGCTCCACGATCTCTTCGGTGTGACTGAACGTGATGAATCCGTCCGTGTATCCGACGTTGTGCACACGTGGGCGGAGAAACTGTTGCAGGTATGGCCGAACTCCTTGCGCAATGGCAGACCGTGCAACGGCGACCACCAGATCAGCCCAATTAGAAACAGCACGATTCAGATCGGCGCTCCATTCAGGACCGTCAGTGACCGGCAACGGGGCGCCTGATGCGCTCTCGCGAACATTGGAAGGTCTAGTCATTCCCACCGAAATTCGAACCCAAGGCTATCGGTACTGCTGACGCCGTGGATTTCTTTCTAAAGGGCCACATGGAATACAACTCAATCGACCGCCGTGTGATACCGGCACGCGGTAAATGCCACGACCGCGAGAACGAGCGAGGCCAGCGACATGAAGACCAGCGGGTAGAAGCCCCTGCCGCCATGATGAAGCGCCGAAACGGCCATCCACGGGAAAACGACGGCACCGAGGAGCGCACCGATGCACGCCAAAGCCCAAATCCAACGCGCGCGCTCTTTGCGGCGCCGCATCCTGCGGTCCTGGGCGTCTAAACGAGCGATCAGTTCGGCGACAGGGGCGTCAGTGCCGGCGGCTGCGACTTGCTCTTGAAGCTGATTCGCTCGAAGGCGCCAGTACGTCTGGTGCGTCTCAGCGACAACGCCGCCGGACAGTTGAAGCGCCCGATACATCAGTTGCTCATCGGCCATTCCCAACCGCATTTCTCGGTCGGCAAGTTCGCAGAGCTGTTGGTAGTCCATGACCAGCGAGCGGGAATCCGGTGTTCAGATTCCGGATTGACGAGAGCGCTCCCTCTTTGCCCGTTCGATCTTCTCGTCGACGAACTGACGCACCCCGGCCCAGTCGCCATTCCGGCCAATAAGGAATGGCATCGCCACCTCGCGCGTCACGGTGGCCAGGCTTTCGACCTCGTTTCGGATTTCGTCGGCAGCCCACCGTTGACGCCGCGCATATATTCCCGACGGCTGGTCCGGACGAACGAACCCCTCGAAGTTCGCCAATCCCACGTCAACGTCGTCACGGACGCTCGCATCCTCACTCCCCGACCGTTGCCGAAGTTTGACGCATATACCCCGAAAGTGGCCGGGGTATGCGCCGATGCTGAGGACAGCGTGCTCGGTGCAAAAGCCGAAGATGAGTGGCTCGATCTGTTTCAACAAGGCACCACATTCCGCTGCTATCTCGCCGAATCGTTGCAGAACGACGGCTCGAAATGCATCGTCCCCGTCCTCCGCCGTGATGAACAGTGCTGGAGCGTGGGTACGCAGCTGTTCGATCGACTTGATCGTTGATCCGCCGCGGCTGATTCGAACGCGACCGGCGGACAACTTTTGGAGCAGGTCGTTGCGCCTGCGGCTCGTTGGCTGAAGCGTAAACGGACCGCTGAAAGTCGTAGGAATGAGACCTAGAATTCTTCTTTTTACCGGCGGACCGAATGCCGGCATTAGCTCATTACCCTCGGAGTCAACGAACACGTAATCACCGTTTTCCACGTCAATACCCTCTAGCGAGCGATTCGCCTGCTCCACCGAATCGAACACCTGCACGCTGGAGTCGTCCGAAAATGCCAGGATCAGCGTTGTCATCGTGCGTTGTGACGTCGTGGCTGCGAAACGGTAAGCTACTCCTTCCACTTCACCAAAATGCTCCGCACTTCGGTGTCGTCGTACGCGACGACCACGGCAGCGACGTTCTTCTCGGTTGGCGTCGAGTTCATCTGCATGCTCGTAACAACGTACTGGTAGTTCCCGCTTAGCTGCTGGTGTGCGCGCCGGATGGCCTCCTTCGCGGTGTCACCATGAAACATGAAGCCGAGCACGGTCACTAGGATGACCGGCAACACCGCGCCGATTGTGGCGGCCAGCCTTATGCGAGGAGGTCGAACACCGGCGTCTTGCTCGGCCTTCAGGACCTCCGGGCGGAGCAATTGCTGACGAATCCAGAAGAGAACCAACAAAAGCGCCAACGCGATCACGATGGTCGCGGCAACCCCCGAGCTGTGACGCAACACAGCGAACCAGTATCCAATCGGGTACATGAACGGCAGCGCCACGATTGCTAAAGCGCCAGCGGCGAAAAGGAACGAAGCTCCCATCGCGACCCAACGAGCTGTCTTCAGGCTGCCGCGGACGAGTAGGATCCCGGCGACCACTGCGAAGATGTTCAGGCTCGAACTGTAAGACCGGTCGTTCGCGACGCACCAAACCATGTACGCGATATCGAGCGCACCGACGACGATAAGCACGATGCCACAGCGCTTCAGGATTGGCTTGTGCATGTCTTGGCGCCTCCCGGGGTTTTGTCGCAGGCCATGGCACTCATCCAACGGACCGTTGATGCCGGCCGCAATCCATGAATGCCGGTAACCTATCCAGCCGAGGGCCAAACGCGCCACCGAGCCACAATTCCTCGGCCTTGCATTCTCGCGGTTGAAAAACATCCTTCCGCCATGGCTACCACGGTCGAAAAAGTCGCCGCTGACGCACTTCAACTTCCGAGCGACGGACGTGCATTCCTGGTGGAAACGCTGCTCGAAAGCCTGTCTGGCGAAACCGACCCAGCCGTCGAGAAAGCGCATCTCGCCGATATTCGCCAGCGGCGGGAAGCGGTGCGCTCCGGCAAGGCGAAGCTCATCGACGGCGACGAAGCGTTGCGTCAGGCCCGCGCCGCGCTGCGCAAATGAGATATCGCTTCGCCGACGCAGCGTTGGCGGAATTCATCGCCGCGGGTCAATACTACAACGGGAAGGTTCCGGGTCTGGGCGACGCCTTTGTCGAGGAAGTCGAAGCGGGTGTTCGCGCGATCATCGCCAATCCGCTCACGTGGCGAGCCGTCGAGGCCGACGTTCGACGCTACCTCGTCAACCGCTTCCCGTACGGTATCTACTATTCCGTCGAACCGGACGAGATGATCGTGATCTGGGCCGTGAAGCATCTGCGGCGAAACCCTGACTACTGGCAGGAACGACGTCGTCCGGGCGGATAAAGCGTGTCCATGGCGCTGCGCTCCGTCCCTCGGTTAACCGGCTCGAATGCGTGAATGGGAATCGGAGATGCCGTTGATGTACGGTCGTGGATTTCGCGACAAAGGTTGCCACAAGGTTGCCAGAAATCTGGATTCTGACTTCCGCTCCTTGCCCTTCTGTGCATCGTGTTTCCGTTCCGAAAACAATAACCCTCAACTAAGTCCGCGGAAAACGCGCAACTTAGCTTCGGTGGGCCGGAGTCGTTCGAGTCCCGTCCATCCCGCCATCCTTCGCTCCTTGCGGAGCTTCGGATGGCCCAGCCATCAGAAGCGGAGCGAAGGACGAAGGATGGCGCCCTCCATAGCTTTAGCGACGGAGGGCCGGTTTTTTGCCACAGTCTCCCGTTTCCATTCCGGAACGGGTTTTTTCGCAAAATGGCGCCCCCCGTCGTGTCCGCCGTAGCGCTTGGGCGAAGGAGGAAGCCTCTGGCGAAGGAGGGCCAGATGTTCGTACGGCGCGAGGGCAACGCACCGCGGACTCGACCCCGTGACCTCCGGCGCTACGCGCCGGCACCGCTGCGCGGTGGTCGCGGGTGTCATACCACGCCGCTACGCGGCGTAGACGAGCAGTGCCCTCCGTAGCCTCGCCGCATCTGCCCAGTGCACCACGTGAAGATGCAACGCATGGAACTACCGATTCACTACGGACTGCCCGCGTACGACGAAGCGTGGGAGAAGTTCAGTGGCGGCCCGGGGTTTTCCCTTCGAGGGCCCTCGTCATCGCGTCGTGGCCCTCACGTTCGATTCGGCGCGATCTTGGGAGATTCGGGCGCAGCTCCATCGGCAAGTCGGGATTGGGTTGGGCGCGAAATGCACATGTGACGAGGTGGCGCGCCATATGGTCAGGCCTTATTTGGCGCACCAGGGCGGCTTGGTGCTCCCGTTCGATAAAGTCGGCCGGCTCGTGGGCGAAGTGGACCTCAAAAAGTCGTTTGCCGCGCTGGGCTTCGGCGGTCTCGATCGCTGACAAAATGCCGAGACGTTCGCACAAGGATGAGCCTCAGGAGTCCTCACCGGGAGCGGAATCGCATTCATGGCAGTTCAAGTCGCGCTTTCGGCGCGGTGCCTTCGGCTGGAAATCGCAGCCGGCAATGGAGCGGATTGGTCAGGCGGTCGCGGAAATCAGAAAGGTCGCCAAGAAGAATCCCGTTCTC
>DASZYH010000210.1:0-5917 GCA_035545515.1 Opitutaceae bacterium | reverse complement strand
GTCGGGGAGGGTGACGGGCTGGACGTAGGTGGCGGCGAGAAGGGACCAGGCTCGATTGAAGCGGCCACTCTGCTCGAGGGCGCGGAGCGTGAGGATCGCCTGGCCACCGTCGGTGCGCCATCGCATCCCCGAGCGCTTGAGCCGCTGGGTGACCAGCGTCTTGCACGCCGCCTCGACGAGGCCCGAGCCGATCGGGAGCTTGCGCCGGGCGAAGCGCGCGTATCGCATGCGCTGACGATGGCGCCGGAAGTAGCCCAGCGCCGCGAGGAGCTTCCGGCTTCGCGTGTGCTTGTCGCGCAGGTACGCGAGGTGCCGGATCACCTTCGCGATCCCGTCAGGGTCGTGGCGGAGTGTGTGCCGGTGCTTCTGGAATTCGGCCTGACCGCGCAAGCTCCCCTCGCCGTACACGGCCTCGAGCGCCTCATTGAGGTGCTGGGCGGCGTGCCAGAAGTCGACGATCTGGTCGTCGCCTCCGCCGCCAGGCAGCGTAGAGAGGAACGCCCAGTTGTCCTTGACGCCGTCGGCGATGCCGACGACGCGCAGGTCGGGGCGCTGCCGGAGCGCGCCGTCAAGCTCGTCGGTGAGCGCGGCCTTGAGCGTCGCCTTGCCGGATTCAGGCATACGTCCCAGCCGCGTCGTCGCGAGCAGATCTCCCGCCCGGTCGTAGAAGCAGAGTGTTCCGCAGCTCGCCTCGTGATACCCGGCCGGCCCTTTGGCGATCTGGCCACGGGCGCGGGTGGCGGCGCGCTTCTCCTCGCGGCGGCCGTCTTTCATCGGCACGAGGACGCCGTCGAGCGAGACCGCCACGACCACCGCGTCCTTCGGGACCTTCTCCCCGTCGCGCAGCCGCTTCTCGAAGCCCACACGGTCATCTTCCCAGCGCGCGGACAAGGCCTTCGGCAGCCGGTCGAGGCTGGACTTCGACGGATTCATGCCGCCCATCCGCGCGAACAGCGCCTCGCTCTCGCCCGGCGTCAGGTGCGCCACCGCCCAGGCCGCGTTCACCGCCGCCAGCGGCGTGAAGTAGCCCTCGACGATCCCGGCCCGCAGGTCCATCGCGCTGACGGCGCGCTCGCCGTCCTGGCGAGTCGAGTACAAGGTCCGCTCGACAGTCACGGGACCGGCCGCCGTCATGTATGTCTGCGGGCACCGCAGCACCCGCCGGTGGCCCACGCCGTCGATCTCCACGGCCCGAGCGTCGATGTCCAGCCGGGCCAGTTCCTCGGCCACGAACTCCGCCTGCGCGGCGGCGAATCGACGCTGGGCCTCGCGCTCGAACGCCTCGAAGTCGGTCACAGGGCCGCGCGCGGCACGGCGCTCGTTCACGAACGTGCGCAGCTCATCGAGGACGTTCGTCCTCTTGCCAGCGGAAACAGGGATCGGCGAATCTGTCACGGGGCATCCTCCGAGGTGTTCGTTGTACGCAACCTCGAAGTACCGCGGCGGCTCTGCCCCTTTCAACTCTTCGCCGCGTCCACTTTGTCACCGGTGCCTCGTCACCCTCTCGCGAGACCCTGCATTTTTAGGTCACGATGAGATCTCCACCCTGAGGTGATGTGGCGCGCAAGGGGACACCTGGCTTGCATCGGTCATTCCCCCAATGATGACGTCGGCCAAGTACCAGAACGGCGGTGCATTCCCGACGCGGTACGAACCGTGGACCATCGGTCACGGTCCCGCTGCCGCCGCCGCCGCCGGCCGGCTCCTGACGCGGAACCGCGCACGTTTCTCGCGCGGCAGCCGGCTCCCGCGCAGCCGATGCGCCTGCCTGAACGCGCCGGCGGGCCTGGCCCCGAACTCGGGCGCTGGCATTGGCCGTGCAGGTTCAGGCGGGCATGATGATGGAAGGCCAACAGTCATTCGCGCACGATCGCGCCATCGCGCTTGCCCCGCTCGCCGCCAGGATGCTCACGATCCGGGAGATGTTGGCGAACCTGGACACCCTGACAATCGCCGGGCAGCAACATCTGATGAACCGGGTGGCTGCCTTCATCGAGGGCCAGGTCACCGAGGTCCCTCGAGGGGCCGGAGGCGCCAACCGCCGAATGTTGACCGAGCAGCTCGAGCTCCTGAAGCACGAATCCGGTCGCCCGCTGCCGTCCGTCTCAGCATTCAGGCGCAGGGCCGACAACCTGCTCGACCTCTTGAATGCCGGCGGATAGGTCCATGCCCGAGCAATCGCTCGCCTACCGTGACCTGCCCTTTCTCGACAGCGACGACGCCCGGCCCCTGCGCATCCTGGCCGAATACCTGGAGCCGCTGCAGCGGTTCCGCCGCGAGCGCGTCCACGACACGGTCGTGTTCTTCGGGTCGGCGAAGTCCGGCCCGGACAGTCGGCTGGGACGCTATTACGAAGACGCGCGCGAACTGGCCCGCCTGCTGACCCTTTGGGCGAAGACCTTGCCCGGGAACGAACGGTTCGTGGTGTGCTCCGGCGGGGGCGGCGGACTGATGGAGGCCGCCAACCGCGGCGCCGTGGAAGCGGGCGGGCGCACCGTCGGACTGAACATCGGGCTGCCTCATGAACAGCGTCCCAACGCCTACGTCAGGCCGGAGCTCCTGTTCGAGTTCCATTACTTCTTCATGCGCAAGCTCTGGTTCGCCCACCTGGCCCGCGCGCTGGTGGTGTTCCCGGGCGGTTTCGGCACCTTCGACGAGCTGTTCGAGATGCTCACACTCGCCCAGACGCGCAAGCTGGAACGAACCGTCCCCATCGTGCTCTACGGATCGGCCTACTGGAACGAGGTGGTCAACTTCCAGGCGCTGGTGCGCCACGGCGTGATCGACGCCCACGATCTGGAACTGGTTTCGTTCTGCGACACGCCCGCCAGCGCGTTCGATCTCCTGCGCTCCCGGTTGCCCGTCCACGCTGAGCCCGCGACGCCAGCGTTCGCCAAGTCCCGAACCCCCAAGCGAAGGGGGCACGTGCCATGATCGAATTTGCCTCGCTCGGCGGAGCCCAGACCGTCACCGGGTCCAAGCACCTGATTCGCACGTCTCGCACCGCCGTCCTGTTGGATTGTGGCCTGTTCCAGGGACATCGCCAGGAAGCGATGGAGAAGAACCGCAACCTCCCCGTTGACCCCACGGCGCTGTCGGCGGTCGTCCTGTCGCACGCCCACATCGACCACTCGGGCGCCCTGCCCTTGCTGCGCCGCCAGGGTTACCGGGGCCCGATCTACGCGACCCCGGCCACCCGGGATCTCGCCGCGCCCATGCTGCTGGACACCGCCTCTCTGCAGCAGGCCGACGCCCGGCACATCGCGCGTCTCATCGCGCGGGGCGAGCGGGACCTCGAGCCCGTCGAGCCCCTCTACACTGAATCGGACGTCGTCCCGACGCTGGAGCAGATGATCGGCCTGCCCTACCGGCGCGCCCAGGAGATCGCCCCCGGCGTTACCTTGCGCTTTCTCGACGCCGGCCATGTCCTCGGCAGCGCCATCGTCGTCCTGGATGTGAAGGACCAGGGTGAAGCGCGGCGCATCGCCTTCACGGGGGATCTCGGTCGCCGGCACCTGCCGATCCTGCGTGACCCCGAGATCCCCGAAGGCGTCGATTGCTTGATCACCGAGAGCACGTACGGCGACCGGCTGCACCCGGCCATGGAGGAGAACGAGAACGCGTTGGCCGATATCATCAACCGGACGGCGGCCCGCGGCGGGAAAGTGATCATACCCTCCTTCGCTCTGGAGAGAGCGCAGGAGGTGGTCTACGCGTTGAAGCGACTGCGGCGCGCGGGGCGTGTCGCCGCGCTCCCCGTGTACGTCGATTCGCCCTTGGCGGTGAAGCTGACCGATGTGTTTCGGCTGCACCCCGAGTGCTACGACGACGATGCCCGCCGGCAGCTGGCGGCCAGTGACTCGCCGTTCGACTTCCCCGGCTTGCGCTACGTGTCCGACCCGGAAGAGTCGAAGGCCATCGACGCCGACCCCCGGCCGGCCGTCGTGATCGCGGCCAACGGAATGTGCGAGGGCGGACGCGTCCTCCATCATCTGCGGGCCACGGTCGAGGACCCGAGGCACACCGTGGCGATCGTGGGCTTCCAGGCGCAGCACACCCTCGGTCGGCGGCTGGTCGAGCGCCGGCCCGAGGTGCGCATCTTCGGCGTTCCACACCACCGTCGCGCGGAGATAGCGGTCCTCAACGGGTTCTCGGCGCACGCGGATCAGGCGGGCCTCGTCGGCTTCGCCGAGGCGGTCCGGGACGGCGGCCGACTCGGCCCGGTGATCCTGGTCCACGGCGAACCGCCCGCCCAGGAGGCGCTGGCCCACCTGCTGGGTACGCGCGGCTTCCACAACGTCGTTATCGCGGCCGCCGGCCAGAGCATCACGCTGTAGGTCCGCGCGAACCAATTCCGTGATGCGGGCTACCACCGCAGGCGGTTCCTGGACCACCGCCGTACGTTCGCTTTCTGTCGCCCGGCGATCGCGTCAGCGGATGGATCACGGGCCTCGACCGGCAGAACTGGGAGGTTCGGCCGTGAACGTCCGTGCCGTTCATCCGAACGAACGGTCCGTTGGCCACCGGCTGAGCACGAGACGAGAGCGAGCACCCAGACCGTGAGCGTGAAGCTCAGCTGACCGGCGTCCGGGTGCTGGCTGAGACAGTCTGACTGCCATCCACGGTCAGCGATCCGTCGGCCGCGATCGTGACGGCGTAGTGCTGGAGCGGCGTGCGTGCCGGTCCCCGGGTGACATTGCCGTCGCCGTCAAACGCGGACCCGTGGCACGGACAGCTCAGGCCTGCCGCAATCGACTGGCTGCCATCGTCCAGCAGACAGCCAGCGTGGGTGCAGACAGCCGACATCGCATAGACGCCGTTGGCGTCGCGGGCGACGACCACATTGGACATGACCAGCAGGGCGCCGACCGCGAGCGCCGACACGTTGCCGGCGGCGATCGTTCCGGTCGGAGGCGAGCCGGTGGGCGGCCCGCACGCCGGCAACACCGTGAGCGCAGCCGCCCCGCCGGCGAGCACCAGCATCTCGCGGCGGTCGAGCGTGCGTTTCCGACACTCGGCGCAGCAATCGTGATCTTCGTTCTTCGACATCCACTCCTCCGACGAAGGCCAGGTACCCCCACGTTGCGGCCACCAGGCATTCGCGATGATCATCACCGTCGAGCTGTGCGGTCGCGCACACCAGTTCGCACAACGAGCGCCCGTGCCTGCTCTGGGTGTCCTGCGGGTACCTCCGTGCACGTTCCGTTCATCTTTCCGCGAGGAGCACACGCATGATGCCAGTCGTCCGCTCGTCTGTTCTGACCCTTGTGATGGCGATCCTGCTCGGCGGCGGCGCGCGCGCGGCCGACCAAGCGAAATGCACGATCGCGACGAAACCGGACAGCGAGGTCGGGAAGGCGTGTGCGAGCGGCGGCCGGCCAGCCGCGAAGAAGGACATGAAAGAGATGGTCAAGAAGGCCAAGGCGAACGGCCAGAAGTTCACCTGCGAGGGCTGCCACAAGGACCTGGACACCTACGCGCTGACGAAGAGCGGCCAGGAGGACTTCAAGAAGCTCGTGGCAGCGCAAACGAAGTAGCGATAGGGCCGCTGCTCCGCCCGACCGCTCAGGCCCGGCAGAACGCCTCTGGCGCCCACGACAGGCGCAGGTCGGGCGCGTCGATGACGGTCGTGATTCCGCGATGCCGGCCGCTGCCGTCCACCGTCCGTTGAAGGCGGTCCCAACTCGAAGGGATGGCACCCAGGGCATCCCCGACCTACACTGCGCCCATGTCTGAACTGAACGATCTGGTTGCTTCTTTCGTCGACGATCTCTCCGCCGCCATCGAAGCCGATGTCAGGGCGCGCGTGCAATCGAACGTCGAGTCTTTGTTCGGAGCCGGCCCTCGCCGGGGCCGCCCGGCCATGAAGATGGCCCTCGGTGCTTCCAGACCGAGGCGCAAAGGGCCGATCCAGCTT
>DASZYH010000209.1:0-27254 GCA_035545515.1 Opitutaceae bacterium | reverse complement strand
ATTCGGCAATTAAAATGGCCTATTCGGCAATTAAACCGCCGCTATTTTCAGACCCCTGTTTTCCCGGGTTTTTGGGGTTTGGGGAGCTGTAGTTGGGAGTCGGTAATGGGTCATTCGTGGTTCGTCGTTGTGCGTCGGTTGGGGCGCGAGGACGCGCGGCGGATCGCTGGCGCTTGCCGTCATCGCGCGCGCGAGGGGTGCGGTCGGGCGTGGCCAAAGTCTTACGACTTCGGCTACGTTGGCGGCTGAGGCGATCAAGACATCCACTCGCTCACGCTCGCAGCCACGGGATCGGTTCGGCCGGACGCGCGGTGAGGTCACCGCGCCGACATCGATCCGCAGGTCGGCTCGCTGGCGCTCGCAGCCGCGCGCCGAGTCCTCCGCTCGCTGGCGCTTGCAGCCACATGCCGAGTCCTCCGCTCGCTGGCGCTCGCAGCCACGAATTCGGGGCGTTTCCCGTCAGAATCCGATGCTCGCGCCGCCGTCGACGGGGAGGATCGTGCCGGTGACGAACTTGGCGGCGGGCGAGGCGAGATAAACCGCCGCCCAACCAATGTCGGCCGGTTCGCCGAGTTTCGCCATCGGGGTCCGTCCGATCACCTTGTTCTTCCGCACGGGATCTCCTTCGAGGGCCTGGCGGGACATTTCGGTTTCGATCCAGCCGGGCGCGATCGCGTTGACCCGAACACCGTGCGGCGAAAGTTCGGTCGCCAGCGTCCGGACCACGCCGATCATCGCGGTCTTCGCCGCCGCGTAGGCAATGACGAGGGGAATGCCGAATAGCGACGCCATGGAGGCGGTGAAGAGGACGGTACCGCGTTTGCGCTCGACCATGCCGGGCGCCACCGCACGTGTCAGCGCATGCGCCGCCAGGATGTGCGTCGTAAGAACGTCCTGAAATTCCTCCGGAGTCGTGTCGACGGCGGGCTTCTTGAGGTGTCGGCCCGCGTTGTTGACGAGACACGTGATCGGGCCGTGCTCTTTCGTCACGCGCTGAACCAACGCATCGGCTTCGCCGAGCCGGGTGATGTCGTGGACGATGTAGGACGCACCCTCGCCCATCGACTGGACGGTGGCGGCGAGCTCCGGCTCGCGACGGCCCACGAGGACCACCTTGGCGCCGGCGCCGTGCATCGCGCGGGCGATCGCCTGGCCAATGCCGGTGCCTCCGCCGGTCACGAGAGCCAACTGGCCTTGGAGCGAGAACACCTCGGGAAAATTCGTCTGGTTCATGGCAAAAGGACCAGACCATACGCCGAATGGGCGTCGGTCGCACGAGCCGCCGAGGTGAACGGTTGACCGGCGTCATGCCGGCGCCGGAGTAGTTGGTATTTTGTAGTTGGTAGTTAGGCCCCACACACGCCATCGCCCACGACCGCTTGCCAGGCAACAGCATGTTAGCTGTTCGGAGCTGCCCGGGAAATCGGCCTTCGGCCTGAAGCGTCCAGCCGAAATACCAACGACCAATTACCAACTACTGCCCTCCGTCCGAATTCGCCACAAACGCGATCCGGCGGCTGTCGGGCGACCACGAGGGCACATTCATAGTGCCCTGGCCTCCGTATACGTACGCGATGACCCTTGCCGGGCCCATTCCGTCCGCCGACATCAGCCGCAGATACACCTTCTTGTAATACGGATGTTCGGAGGCCGGGACGTCCGGGAGATACGACACGAACGCGATCCATTTCCCATCGGGGGAGATATGCGGAAACCAGTTGTTGAACTCGTCGCTCGTCACCTGCTCCTGCCCGGATCCGTCGGGTCTCATCCGCCAGATCTGCATCCGACCCGTCCGCGTCGAATTGAAATAGATGTATTTCCCGTCCGGTGTGAACTCGGGACCGTCGTCGAGCCACTCGCCACGCGTGAGTCGGATTTCGGGGCCGCCGTCCGTCGGAATCTTGTAGATCGAAAACACGTTCGGGCCGCCCGGCTTTTCCGGCCGCCCGCCCGTGTATACGAGCCATTGGTCGTCCCGTGACCAGCCGTGAAAATACGAGGGCGTCAGTGCTGTCACCTGCCGCGGCGTGCCGCCGTTGATCGGCACCACCCAAACCGCCGACTGCCCGTGCGTCTCCGGTCCCTGGTTGCTGATGCCCAGCCGTGTCCCGTCGAACGAGATCACGTGGTCGTTGTTGTTGTGGACCGCCACGCCGGTGTCGATCGGCGTCGGCTTCCGGGTCGCGAGGTCGAACCGGTCGAGGACTCCCTTCCGCGGGCCCGACCCACTGACATTGTAGATCAGCGCCTTTCCGTCGGGCGTCCAGTTCGGCGCCTCGAACGGCTCCTCCGCCTGATAGATCTTCCGCAAACGTCCCGTGGTCACGTCCAGGAGTTCGAGCACGCTGCCGATGTAGTCCCGGTACGGACGAAAATCCGGCTTCGCCGGCCGAACGATCCGCACATCGCGAAAGACCGCCGTCACTGTGGCGGCCGGATCATGCGCGCACACGAAAAGACCGACGTACACCGTGTCGCCGAGGTTCAGGTCGGAGATCTCGGTCGACGTAAAGGGCTCGCCGTAGCGCGCCGCCGAAAAGATCAATCGTCGGCCGCGGCGCTCGAGTTGCAGGACGTCGGGCCGTTCGATCGGCAGCACGAACTGCCGCGTCGCCCCTCCTTTTTCGCGCCGGTTCTGCAGCGAGGCCAGACCGTCGGCGTGGACGGCGCCATCGACATAGGTGCTGTCGGGTTCGAGGCTCGTCCGCATGATCAGCCCGCACTTCCGATGCGGATTTCCGGTCGCATCCACGAACCTGGCGCGCGTCCGGACGAGAAAGTCGCCGCCGAGCCGGCGCCAGACGAAGTGAAACTCGTCGCGGCCGGCCCACATGTTCGCGCCTCCGGCCGTGAGGGTGTACTCCTGTTCCGACGGATCATAGTCGGCACGACCGGCGATTTTCGGGGCGCCGACATCGGCCTGAGCTTCAAAGTCACCGAGTGGATTGGACTGCGCGAACACGGAGGACATGGCGAAGAGGGCAAGCGCGACCGGCACGGCAAGGGGCCGGATGAAAGCAGAGGCGAGCGGGGTACGCATGCGGCGACGGCGGAAACCGTCGCGCAGAAAACACTGGCGATCGTGGAGCCCGCGCCAAGAGGTTTCTCCCCGCGCTTTGGCGCGGGGGTATTTGGTATTTGGTATTTGGTATTTGGTATTTGGTGTTGGGTATTTGGTGTTGGGTATTTGGTGTTTTGGCAGGGCGGCGAGTCCCTTCGCCGCCACCTCCCCGCGGCTTCGCTGACGAACGCCACATCACTTGCCGCCGGCTCGAATGAGCACACGGATCATTGGCGGCGAAGGGACCCTCCTTCGCCCAAGCGCTACGGCGGGCACGATCGCCGCCCTACCCCACAGGCCTCCAACAACCGACAACCAACCAATCCGACACTTCCTGTCCGCGCCAGCGTTTGAGTTCGGCCCCGGCCAAAATTCCAACTACGAACGTCCCATTCCCCGCCATCCATGCCCCTCCCCGCCCTGCTCCGTACCGCACTCGTGCTCGTCGTCACTGCCACCGTCGTCGATGCCTCGGTCACACACCGGGTTTTCGGCCGGCTACCGGACGGACGTGCGATCGATGCCTATACGATCACCAACGAACACGGTGCGACGGCCACCGTCATCACCTACGGGGCCATTCTCGCGGATCTCCGGATGCCTGATCGAGGCGGCCACCTCGGCAGTGTTGTGCACGTCACGGCGTTTTCGCCCGAAAACCTCGCCAACCATTTTCCGAAGGCCGGACCGGTCATCGGCCGGGTGGCCAACCGGATTGCCTACGCACGGTTCACGCTCGACGGCCACGAGTATCGGCTCGCCGCCAACCTTCCGCCCCATCATCTGCACGGCGGCGTTATTGGGTTCGACAAGGTGCTCTGGCATTTCGAAGCCCCCGACTCGGCCACGGGAGCAACGTCACCGTCCACTAACTCGGTTACGCTCGGCTATCTGAGTCGCGACGGCGAGGAAGGCTATCCCGGCAACCTCGACGTGCGCGTGACGTACACGCTGACCGACACCAACGTCCTTCGGATCGGCTACACCGCCACGACCGACAAGCCGACGATCGTCAATCTGACGAACCACTCGTACTTTAATCTCGCCGGCGGCGGCGATGTCCGCGACGAGGTCCTCGAAATCAACGCCGACCGTTACACCGCAACCGATGCGCTCGCGATTCCGACGGGTGATCTGGCTGCCGTCGCCGGCACTCCCCTCGATTTTCGCCGCCCGACGGCCGTTGGCGCGCGCTCCGCCGCCCTCGCCAATCATTGGTTCCGGTACGATCACAGTTTCGTGCTCAATCGCTCCTCGCCGGACGGACTCTCGTTCGCCGCCCGGCTGAGCGATCCCACATCCGGTCGCGTGCTCGATGTGTGGACGACCCAACCGGGGCTGCAGCTTTACACGTCAAAATTGAACGGCGACCTGTCGCCTGACGGGGTCGGTTTCGTCTGCCTGGAAACGCAGCATTTCCCCGATGCCATCCACCACCCGAACTTCCCCTCGATCGTACTCCGCCCGGGTGAAACGTACCGCGAGACAACGGAGTATCGGTTTAGCGCGCGCTGATGCGCGCGGGTAGTTGGTGATTCGTAATTGGTAGTTCGTAGTTGGTCGTTCGGCGCCTCGCTCCGCGAGAGGTTAACCGGCCAAGCGAATATCTGGACTATCCGAGGCCGGGCGCGCTGTGATCCTGAGTGGTTGGCATTTCCCCGCTTGGTCCGGCGTATTTCTGTGGGCGCGGTGACCTCACCGCGCGGCTTGATGCGTTCGTCACGCCTCGCGCGGTGGGGGGCACCGCGCCCTCAAAACAATCGCCCATCACTGCGACCTGCCCTCCCCGCTATTTTTAGAACGACACGCTCCTCGCCCGGCATGCATCGGGCGCTATCGTCTCGTCCGATGATTGCTCCCCTCTCTCACCGTTGGCGGGTCTGGTTCGCCCTCCTGTTGACGCTCGTCCTGCTGGGTTCGGCTGCGCGCGCGGAAGACGGCTATCGACTCTGGCTGCGCTATGATCCGATTGCGGACAGCGCACTGCGTCAGGCCTATGCCCGGTCGCTGACGGAAATCGTGATGAACGAACCGCCCTCTCGGTTCGGCGCCGCGACCCTTGCCGCCACCCGCGACGAACTCGTCCGCGGGCTCCACGGCCTCCTTGGCACGGACGTGCCGGTCGTCGCAAAAGCAACCCGCGATGGCGCGCTCCTCGTCGGCACCCCCGAGAACCCCGACCTCCTGCCGCTGGTTTCCGAACGCGATCTCCGCGCGGCCAGCGAGGAGGGATATATCCTCCGCCACGTCGTGGTCGACGGGCACCCGCGGGTGCTGCTGATGGCCAACCACAACATCGGCCTTCTCTACGGCGCGTTCGCCCTGCTGCGCGAGCTCCAGCTCAACCACCCGATCGACCACCTCGACATGGTCAGCGCCCCCCGGATCCAGCGGCGGCTCCTGAACCACTGGGACGACCTGAACCGGTTTGTCGAACGCGGGTACGCGGGCCGGTCGCTCTGGGAGTGGTTTCAACTGCCGGACTACGTGGACCCCCGCTATCGCGATTACGGCCGCGCCAACGCTTCGCTCGGCATCAACGGCACCGTGTTGAACAACGTAAATGCGGATCCGCTGATCCTCACGTCGGACTACCTGCGGAAAGTCGCCGCCATCGCGAACGCTCTCCGGCCCTATGGGATGCGCGTGTATTTGTCCGTCCGGTTCAGCGCCCCGGTCGAGGTCGGCGATCTGACCACGGCCGACCCGTTCGATCCCGCCGTGCAGCGGTGGTGGAGCGCGAAGGCCGACGAAATCTACCGGCTCATCCCGGATTTCGGCGGGTTCCTGGTGAAGGCGAATTCGGAAGGACAGCCCGGGCCCCAGAATTACGGACGCACCCACGCGGACGGCGCGAACATGATGGCGGACGCCCTCGTGCCGCACGGCGGCGTGGTGATCTGGCGCGCCTTTGTCTACGACGACAAGAATCACGAGGACCGGGCGAAACAGGCCTACGACGAGTTCAAACCGCTCGATGGCAAGTTCCACTCCAACGTCATCATCCAGGTGAAGAACGGCCCGATCGACTTCATGCCGCGGGAGCCGTTTCACCCGCTGTTCGGCGCGATGCCCCGAACGCCGCTTTCGCTCGAACTGCAGATCACCCAGGAATACCTCGGCGGGTCGATCCACCTCGCCCATCTCGGGCCGATGTGGAAGGAAGTCCTTGACTCCGACACCCATGCCGATGGCCCCGGTTCCACCGTCGGCCGGATCGTCGATGGCAGCCTGGAGCATCATGGCATCTCGATGATTGCCGGCGTCGCCAACATCGGCACCGACCGCAACTGGTGCGGCCATCCGCTCGACGCGGCGAACTGGTACGCCTTCGGCCGGCTGGCGTGGGACTACACCCTGGGCACGGACACGATCGCGGACGAATGGACCCGGATGACCTTCTCGAACGATCCCCGCGTCGTGCGGACAATCACGAAGATGCTCCTCGAATCCCGCGAGGCGGTGGTCAACTACGAGATGCCGCTCGGCCTGCACCACATCATGGCCTCGGATCACCACTACGGCCCTGGGCCCTGGGTAAACGACATGAAGCGGGCGGACTGGAACCCGACGTACTACCACCGCGCCGACGCGGAGGGACTTGGCTTCGATCGGACGGCCACAGGGTCAAATGCGCTCGCGCAATACGCGCCGCCCGTGGCGAAAGCCTGGGGCGACCTCGCCACCTGTCCCGACACCCTGCTGCTCTGGTTTCATCATGTGCCCTGGACTTATCGGATGCGCTCGGGGCGCACGATGTGGGACGAACTCTGCCTGCATTACCAGCATGGCGTCGACACCGTCCGCGAATGGCAGAAGTCCTGGGATGCCCTCCACGGCTCGATCGACGACGAGCGCTGGTCGCACGTGAAGGTTCTCCTCGCCCGGCAGGAGCGAGAGGCGCGGCAATGGCGCGACGCCTGCACGCAGTATTTCCAGACCTTCTCGAAGCTGCCGCTGCCCGTCGGGGTGGAGCCGCCCGAGCACCCGCTCGCCTACTACGAGGCGATCAAACTGCACTACGTCCCCGGAAGCGCCGAAGCCAAATAGGCGCGCGCTCAGCGGTCGGTCACGCCATCCCCTCGCGCGGTGGGGTCACCGCGCCCACAACCTAGTGAAACGACCGTTCGACCTCGCGGCTGGTCTTACGCTCCGTGAACCGTCCGCCGACCATCAGCAATTCGAGGGTGCGATAGGTCCGGACAAATTCGTTCTGATAAACCAGCGCCGGTATCCCTCGCGATTGTCCCGTCACGGGATCGACGAACGGCTGGTCCTGCGTCGCGACCGGCACCTGCGAGACGGCATCGTGATAATCGAGCCGGTACACCCAAACCTCACACGGCAGGCCGGGAGCGGAAAACGGGGTCCGGCGCAGCGGCGTGCCCAGCAGCTCGATCACCTGGCCGGCCGTCAGTCCGGGTGTGAGTTGATCGACCTTCGTGGCGGCGATCAGCGCCACGCCGCTCGCGGCCTCCGGACCGTTCGCGCTTTGGGGGGTCGACTCACAACCGCCGAGCGTGACCGCCAGTCCCACGCCCACCGCGTACAGACATCGTTTCGACTTCATGGGAAAACCGCGCCCGGCGCGGCCGTTTTTGGTTTATGTCATTTGGGCGGCGGGAGCACAGGGTTGAGGGTTGCGGGTTGATGGAAAAGGAACGGCGTGGCCTCTAGCGCGACCCGGTTGGCGCGTAGACCCGGAAGTTTCCGCTCACCTCGAGCAGTCCCAGGACGGTCAGCAGCCCGCCATAGTAGCGGTTCCGACCTTCCGGGAGCTTTTGCTCCCAGAGCCGGCGGACAAACGGCTCGCCGATCGCGCGGTCGGCGGCCAGCGCCGCCACCGCGGCCATGGCCGTCACTCCGGGTGAGTTCACGTCCGCCGAAATCGGCGTGCCGTCGAGCGTGAACCGGTCGGGACAACGCGGCCCCTGCGCGGCCAGGAACGTCAGGACGCGGTTGGACTGCGCCATTTCGCGCGGATCCGCCGCCCACCACGTGTAATCAAGCGCCGGGTACGCCAGCGTTCGCCAGGCATCGTACAGGAAATCCTGGTGGTTGCCCCACGGCGACCGGTACGGCTGGCCGTCGAATTGCGCGTAATCCGGCATCAGGCCCGTCTTCGGATTTGCCGCCTGCACGTAAAGCTCCTGGCTCCGCTGCGTCACCTGCGCGAGAAACGCCCGGTCCTGCGGATCCGAGGCCCACCGCGCCCAGAGCTCGTAGAACATGGGGAGATGATACGACGGATCGGTAAAGTGAGCTCCCGGCCCCTGCGGGACGAACACGATCTCCTTCGCGGTCCGGTCAAACATGTCGCCAATCGGGCCGTGCCCCGGCTCCTCGCTCTTGTGCAGCATCGCGTGCAGGATCTGCTGTGCTTCCGCGCCATAATTGTAGATGCCCTTCCCGTCGCCCCACCGGTGGGAGGCGAAGAACAGCGCCATCGTGAACCACTCCTCGCCGTCCGGCGCCGGTCCGGGGCTCAGGCGCCGGCCGTCGAACGCCGTGTGCCACGCGAAATACCCGCGGAACGGTCCCGCGTCGTATCCCATGTAGTGCTTCGCGAACTTCCAGATGGCGTTGAACTCCCGCTGATGATCGAGCTGGACTGCGATCATCATCATGTACGAGAGCCCTTCGGTGCGGACATCGTGGTTGGCGATGTCCGGCACATACGCCATGTCGCCGGCGACCGGATAATACAGCCGCTGTGAATCCGGATCTCCCTCGACCAACTGATGCCACGCTCCGTCGAGCTTCGCCTTCACGTCCGCGTCCGATTTTCCGAGGTACTCGCGGAAGAGGTTGCGGTAGTCGCCAGACGCCGCGGCCCCGATCGCCGGCCGGGAGCCCTCGCGCGCCCCGGTTTCGGCCGCGTCGCGGACCCGCCCGTCTGCGACCGGGCTCCAGGCCAGCGTTGCGATCAGCGTGGCAAGCATCGCCCGCCGCACGTGGCCGCAACCAAGACCGATCGCCGATTTCGAAGCTCTGGAATTCATGGATTCAGGTGGAAACGGATGTCCGGGGAGCGCGACGATCTGCAAGAAACCCAACAACCCCGCGGAGGGTGTAAACCCTTCGCGCCGCGAACTGTGCCGGGGGTGATTGGGACCGTTGTGATTCGCCGGCAGCCGTTGTGATCCGGCGGCCTCGCCCACCATCGCCGGCCGAATTGCCTCACGCGGCCGGGGCCGGCGCGAATTTCTTCCGCCGCTCGGCGAGCTCGTCCTCAATCTGCTTGTTCAGCGCCTTCGTGATTGGATACACGACCAGGCAGATCAGGACGATCGCCAGCGGGATCGTCGCATAAAGAGTCGCCCCGAGCCGGATGCCGAGCAGCGCATGCGGCGTTTGCGGCTGGTTGGGCACGTAGCCGTAGGCCTTCATGATCCAACCCGCCAGCGCGCCGCCGATGCCAAGCCCTGCCTTCAGGGCAAACAGGATGCCCGCGAACATGAAACCGGTGGCGCGGCGGCCGGACTTCCACTCCGAATAGTCCGCCACGTCGGCGATCATGACCCACAGCAGCGGCACCGTCGGTCCCCAGCCCACCGCCCAAAGCACACTCAGCCACACCATGTCCATCATCCCGGTCGGCGGAACGAAGAACACGAGCAGCGTCGCCACCATCGTCACCGTCACCCCGGTGATGAAGACCGCCTTCTTGCCAAACCGATCGGCGAGCGGCTTCGACATCAGGATGAAGAGGATCTGGATCACCGAACCGAGCACGTTGAAGAAGCTGAAGGCCACGCCCGACGCGTCCTTCATGTCGGGGCGGATCAGCAGGCCCAGCCAGTCCAGGACAGTCTGCCCGCCGGACAATGCCGCGCCCGGCACGGTCCCGAGCCCGATGCCCTCCAGGAAATTCTTCATCGCGCCCTGGTCCATGTAGTAGGCGAAGAGGTAGTTCAGCGAGCTGCCGCGGACGACGAGCATCGTGAACGCCATCAGCGTGAGGATGAACATCGCGAGCCACGGCTTGCAGCCCCAGACGTTCTTCACGTCCTCCCGGATCGAGGGTTTCTGTTCCGGCGGGGGCAGCACGCGCTCCTTCGTCGCCGTGAAGACGATGATATTGGCCACGATCATGATCGCGCCGAAAATCGCCATCGTAAACGCCCAGCCCTTCGCGCTGGTGGTCGAGCCGCCGCCAAATTTCGCGACGAGCGGCAGGGCGAGCGACTGGATGATGAACTGGCCGATCAGCGCGGCGACGAAGCGGTAGCGCGCGATATTGGTCCGCTCGCTGGCATCGGGGGTCATGACGCCCATCAGCGCCGAGTACGGCGTGTTGTTCGCGGAATAGGCGACCATCACCAGCAGGTAGGTGACGATCGCGTAGACCAGCCGGCCGTGCGCCCCGAGCGGCGGGGTCACATAGACGAGCCAGAAGACCACGCCGAACGGCGCCGCCGTGGCGAGAATCCACGGCCGGAATTTTCCGGACCGCGTGTTGGTCCGGTCGGCGAGCGCGCCGATCACCGGGTCGAAAAACGCATCCGCGAAGCGGACGAAGAGGAACATCCAGCCGACCACCGCCGCCGAGAGCCCCACCGTATCGGTATAATACCGATTCTGGTACAGGATCATCGACTGGAAGAAGAAGTTGGTCGCGACGTCGCCGAGGGCGTAGCCGATTTTTTCCCGTACCGGCAGCCGGTGCACGTTGTCACTCATGGGGATTGATTTGGGGGGCGTGATGCCGCTCTGTGATTGCCGGGCGGCGAGGGTTGGGCAAGGCCGCTGATTTCGTCGGCGCCGGAAAATCGTCACAAGCGGCCGACGGGACTAACAATAGACTTGAATCATCCGTGCCGCCTGCTCCCATGGCCCGCGTGAACGAGCGCCGGACCACCCTAGCCGACGTTGCCCGCAAAGCCGGAGTGCATGTCACCACGGTTTCGCTGGCGCTGCGCAACCACCCCCGACTGCCCGCCGAGACCCGCGAGCGCATCCAGAAGCTCGCGGAACGGATGGGTTACCGTCCCGACCCCTACCTGCAGGCGCTGGTCGCCTACCGCAGCAAGACCATGCCGCGGCGCAATCCGCCGACGCTCGCGTACGTGACGAACTGGAACACCCGGTTTGGCTGGCAGAAGGTCACCGCCCACCCGCAGTTCTACGCCGGCGCCCGTGCCAAGGCCGAGGAGCTCGGGTTCAAGCTCGACCACTTCTGGATGAGCGAACCGGGCCTCACGCAGGCGCGCCTCAACCGGATCCTCGAGACCCGCGGCATCAATGGTCTCATCATCGCCTCGCACATGCGCGAGCTCGATATCGCCCTGCACTTCGACTGGAACCACTTCAGCGCGGTCAAGATCGACTATTTTCCGCACGAGCCGGGACTGCACAACGTCACCAACAACCAGTGCAACATCGTCCGGCTCGCGATGCGCCGCGTCATCGCCGCCGGGTATCGACGAATCGGATTCGTCATGCACCGCGGTTGGGACCACAGCGTCGACCACCTGTGGTCCGCCGGCTTCCTCTGCGAGCAGGCCAATCTCGCGCCCGAGGACCGGATCCCGATGCTGCTCTTCCCCAATGCCGAGCCGATCGACGCCTGGATGGCGGAGAGCAAATCCCACGTCGTCGCGCCGACCCCGGCCTTCTCGCGCTGGTACAACAAGCACAAGCCCGAGGTCATCATCAGCAAGGCCTCGTTCGTCGAGCCGTGCTTTGCCGACCTTGGCCTGAAGATCCCGCGCGATGTCGCGTTCGTCGACGTGTTCCTCGAAAACGGCGACGGCCATGTCGCGGGCGTGCGCCAGAATCACGAGGAGGTGGGTGGGCTCGCGGTCGAAATCCTCGCCGGTCAGCTCCACCACAACAAATTTGGCGTCCCGGAAATCCCGACCACCACCTTCGTCGAAGGCACCTGGTTTGACGGCACCACCTGCCCCCCCCGGACGACGTAGCCCCCTGCTTCCCGCTTACCATGCCCCGCATCCGCAAGGCGCTGATCACCGCAGCCGGCCCGCAGCAACGCCGGCTCCCGCTCCAATCCCTCACCGACCGGGACGGCGCCACCAAACCGGCGCTGGCCATCATCCTCGATGAAATGCTCGCCGCGGGCATCGAGCAGGTCGGCCTCGTCCTGCGGCCCGGCGACCGCCCCGCGTACGAAGCCCTCCTCGCGCCCTACGCCAGCCACCTCGTCTACCTCGAACAGCCCAAGCCCAACGGTTATGGCGACGCCGTCCGCTGCGGCCGCGATTTCGTCGGGGCGGAACCGTTCCTCCTCCAGGTCAGCGATCATCTCTACGTCAGCCGCAGCGCCAAGAGCTGCACGACCCAGCTCCTGGAGCTTGCCGAAGCCGAGGCCTGCTCCATCTCCGCCGTCCAGGCCACCCATGAAAGCCTGCTCCGCTTCTACGGCACGGTCAGTGGTTCGCTCGTCCCGGGTCGCACCGGGCTCTACCTGATCGACAACGTCATCGAGAAGCCCACGCCCACGATGGCCGAGCAGCAATGCGTCGTCCCCGGGTTGCGCAGCGGACACTACCTCTGCTTCTTCGGGATGCACGTGCTCGGCCCGGTCGTGTTCACGCTGCTCGACGAGGCCGCCGCGGCGGCGCGCGGCGAACGCTTCACCCTCACGCCCACGCTGGCCCACCTCGCCAGTCGCGAAAAATATCTGGCGGCCGAACTCGCGGGTCGCCGGGCGGATCTCGAGGCGCCATTCGGGCTCCTCCGCGCGCAGATCGCGCTCGGACTGCACGGCTCCTCCCGCGAGGAGGTTCTCGCCCTGCTCGCCGAGGAACTCGCCGTCGATTCCGGCCGCCGTTGAGCCAGAGCCCTCTTCCCCACGTGGACGACCGACTCCTTGCCCTCGTGCGCGGCGCATCGCCCGACCGGAGCGCCGCGCCGTCGCCTTCCGGCGACCGCTCCTTCGAAGCCCTCTGCCGGTCGGCATCGCGCGCCGACCTCGAACGAATGGCGGCCGACCTCGACGCGTGGCGCCGGACGGCCGACAACTTCTACCACCGGGTCCGCGCCATCTTCCTCCTCGCCGCGATCCACCGCTATTTCCTGCCGCCGCATTTTGCCTCCGCGTCGGCGTCCGGATCCAAAATTCCCTTTTCCGGCGTGAAGCTTTGCCTCGAGCGCCGCTTCGAGGAAGCCATCGCGATCTTCCTCGAGCAGCAGCGGAGCGACGGTTCCTCCGATCCGCTGAGCAGCGCGCTCGCCTCCGCCTACCAGGGGCTCGCCTTCAAGACTCTGGCGCAGCAGGTGCAGAAGACCGTCCGCCACGTCCGCGGCAATCAGTGGATGTTTCGCATGGGCCACCCGCTCGATTACCCGCTGCGCGTCCGCCCCGAACTGCTCGAGGGTGCGTCCGACGGACCGCGTCCCGTCCTGTGCGAGGAAACCGCGGTGCGACTCGACCTCAGCCACGCCGCGTGGAGCGACATCTTCTTCCTCGGGATGGATTATCCCGAGGGCGCCAAGGTCCTGAACCTCTCCGTCAACCTGGCGGTGCACCAATCGCGCGGCGCCGAAACGCTGCAAGCGAGAATCGAAACCGAAAAATCGAAAATCGCCCCCGCTCCCCCGGTCTGCGCTTTTCTCCGCGTCATCGATGAGCCCGTCCTCCGGCTGACCAGCATCGATCTCGGCGCCACGGTCGACATCACCACCATCGAGGAGGTCTTCGATTTCGCCAAGGACTACCTCGGGCTGCTGAAGGCCGCCGTGATCGCGGCCGGAATCGTGCCCGCCGGCCTCGAAGGTTCGGGGCATGCGTTGAGTGAAATCCTCACGCGGCTCTGCGGGCCCGGGCTCGGCCTGGAGATCGCCAGCCAGGTTCGCGACATTCCGAAGGGCTCGCGGCTCGCCGTCTCCACCAATCTCCTCGGCTGCCTCATCGCCGTCGCGATGCGGGCCACCGGGCAGACCTCCAGCCTCACCGGGGCGCTGACCGAATCCGAGCGCCGCACGATCGCGAGCCGCGCGATCCTCGGCGAATGGCTCGGCGGTTCCGGGGGCGGCTGGCAGGACAGCGGCGGCGTCTGGCCCGGCATCAAGCTGATCGAGGGCGAACTCGCGCAACCGGGCGACACCGAGCACGGCACGAGCCGCGGCCGGCTGCTCCCCCGTCACACGCTGCTGGATGCCGAGGCCGCCGCCGCCACGACCCGCCGGGAGCTCCAGGACTCGCTCATTCTCGTCCACGGCGGCATGAGCCAGAATGTCGGCCCGATCCTCGAGATGGTGACGGAGAAGTATCTCCTCAAGCTCGAGCGCGAATGGGCGGCCCGCCAGGAGGCGCAGGAAATTCTCCGCCAAATCCTCGCCGCGCTCCGCGCGGGCGACATCGCGCGCGTCGCCGAGCTCACGACCCGCAACTTCTTCGGGCCGATCCAGGCGATCATCCCGTGGGCGAGCAACGCGTACACCGAGCGGCTCATCACGGAGATCCGCGAGGCCCTCGGACCGGTGTTCCGCGGATTCATCATGCTCGGCGGCATGTCCGGCGGCGGCATGGGCTTCTTCGTCGACCCGGCCCACAAGCCGGCCGCCCGCGCGCGGATTCTCGAAATCATGCAGCGCACGAAGCGCGAGCTCCAACACGCGCTGCCGTTCGCGATGGACCCCGTGGTGTACGATTTCGAGATCAACGAGGCCGGTTCGAGCGCCCGGCTGCGGACCGGCACGGAGGCGATGTTCTCACCGGAGTACTACCTGTTCATGGTGCCGCGCTGGCTGCGGCAGGACCCGCGCTCGCTCCCCCGCTCCCATCGCGCCGAACTCGACCGGTTTGCCGGCCGCCATCTGTTTTCGACGGGCGATCGTCCGCTCGTCGCGCCGCTGATGCAGCGGATCCTGCCGCCGCCCGCGGACAAGACCCCCGACGGCGCTTCGCTCCGCGATCTGCTCGCCGCCAACGGCTTTGATTCCATCCAGCACGAGCAGATCCGTGCCGACCTTCGCGCCGGCCGGATCGGTCTCGCCCAGAACCGGCTGCCCTCGACCACCACGATCGAGGACGTGCGCGAAGGCGACGTGGCGGAGATGGAGCTCCGGAACACGCTCGCCGGCGCTCGGAACGACGACGCCTCCGCCTCGGGCGCCGCCGCCCTCCGGGCCGGCCGCGTCGCCGTCATCACCCTTGCCGCCGGCGCCGGCAGCCGCTGGACGCAGGGTGCCGGCACGGTCAAGGCCCTGCACCCGTTTGCGAAGCTCGCCGGCCGCCATCGCAGCTTCCTCGAGGTCCACCTCGCGAAGAGCCGGCGCATCTCCCGCGCATTTGGCGCGCCGGTCCCGCACGTCTTCACCACCAGCCATCTCACCCACGGGCCGACCGACGCGTTCCTTCGCGCCCACCGCAATTTCGACTACCCGGGCCGGGTGTGGCTCTCGCCCGGCCGCTCGATCGGGCTGCGGCTCGTGCCGATGGCGCGCGACCTGCGGTTTGCCTGGGAGGAGATGCCGCACCAGCAGCTTGATCCGCAAAAGGAGAAGGTCCGCCAGAGCCTGCACAAGGCCCTGATCGACTGGGCCGCCAACCTCGGCGAGGCCAGCGATTATACCGACAACACGCCGCTCCAGTGCCTCCATCCGGTCGGCCACTGGTACGAAATCGCGAACCTTCTGCTCAACGGCACGCTCCGGCAGATGCTCGCCGCGCATCCGCAGCTCGAACACCTCTTGTTGCACAACATCGACACCCTGGGCGCCGACCTCGACGCCGCGGTACTCGGCCGCCACCTCGTCGATGGCGCGACATTCACGTCGGAGGTCATTCGCCGGCGCGTGGACGACCGCGGCGGCGGCCTCGCCCGCGTCGGTGGCCAGTTGCGGTTGATCGAGGGCCTCGCCCTCGCCCGCGAGGAGGACGAATTCAAGCTCACGTTCTACAACACCGCGACGATGTGGCTGCGGATTGACGCGTTGCTCACGCTGTTCGGACTCGACCGCGCCAGCCTCGGCGACGCCGACCGCGTGGCGGCCGGCGTCCGTGCGCTCGCCGCGAAGATGCCGACCTACGTCACGCTGAAGGACGTGCGAAAGCGCTGGGGCAACGGACAGGAGGACATCCTCCCCGTGGCCCAATTCGAGAAGCTCTGGGGCGACATGACGGCGCTGCACGACGTGCCCGTGCGCTATCTCGCCGTCCCGCGCACCCGCGGACAGCAGCTCAAGGACCAGGCCCAGCTCGACGGCTGGCTCCGCGACGGCTCCGCCGCCGCGATTGAAGCGCTGTGTGAGTTTTGACGCCCCGCGCTCGCGGGGCGAGTGGGTGGGAGTTGGGAGTTAGTAGTTAGTATTTGGTAGTTGGTATTTGGTTGTTGGTCGTTCGTTGTTGGTTGTTCGTTGGTCGTCCGGGTCTGCGTCTTCACATGAGAACAGCCGAACGGCTTCGGGAAGACAGGAGCGACGGGACTCGCCGCGCGCACGCCACTAACAACCAACAACCCATCGCCAATAACTCGTCCGCCCTCTCAACCTTCGCGGTTCACCTCGGGCGGGTTTTCTGATTCAGCCTCTCTCGATGTCTGCGCTCCAGCCTGTCCGATTTTCCGCGTTTCCGCGTTTCCTTTTCCCATGCGCATAAGCGGCGGAGGAGCACGCGGGATCACGCTGGCGGTGCCACGAGGCGACGCGGTTCGCCCGGCCACGGACGGCATGCGCCAGGCGCTGTTTTCGAGCCTGGGCGCACGCGTCGTCGACGCGCATTTTCTCGACCTCTTCGCCGGCAGCGGCGGTTACGGCCTCGAGGCGCTCAGCCGGGGCGCGGCCGGCGGCGTGTTTGTCGAGCAGAACGCCAAAGCCGCAGCCTGCGTGCGGCAGAACCTTGGCGCCGTCTGCAAGAGCCTTGGGCGCGACACCGGGGGGCTGGTCGTGCTGCAGGCGGACGCGCGCACGGTGCCGCTCGGCGGCGGCGACGTGCCGGACCTGGTGTTCATCGATCCTCCGTACGAACTCATCCCGGAACTGGCGCCGGCGCTGTTCGCGCGGCTGGCCGACGTCCTGAGGCCGAAGCCACAGGCGCTCGTGCTGTTTGAACTTCCTGGCGAACTCGAACTGGCCCCGCCGGGATGGACGCTGCGCAAACGGATCGGCAAAGGTGCCCGCCAGCCCACCGTTGCGGTGTTTGAGAGGGCTGAAGGTTCGGAAAAGCTGACCGGCTGAGGTTAGTCGGGGCGCAATGAACCTCGTCCTTTTCGAGCAGCACGAAACCGGCACGCCGATCCCGCGCGAGGACCGGCGGGTGCGACACGTGTTGACGGTGCTTCGGCGAGGCACCGGCGAACTCTTCGACGCCGGCATCGTCAACGGCCCACGGGGCAAGGCGGCGATCGTCGCAGCCACGGACGAAGGTGTGACGTTCTCGTTTTCTCCCACGGCCGAGCCACCGCCGCTGCCAGCGATCCGTCTGATCGTCGGCCTGCCGCGTCCGCAGACGGCGCGGGACATCCTGCGCGACGCCACGACGCTCGGCGTCGCGTCGATCGACTTCGTACGCACGGAAAAGACCGAGCCCGGATACGCCCAAAGCACGCTCTGGTCCTCCGGGGAATGGCGGCGTCAGGTGCTCGCCGGGGCCGAACAGGCCTTCGACACGCGACTACCCGAGGTGACCCATGGCCGCACGCTCGCGGACGTCATCACGGAACTCGGCGTCCCATCTTCCGGCGCGGCTGAAACCCGGCTCGCGCTCGACAACTACGAATCGGCGGAACCGCTCGCCTCCGGGCAACCGGCGGGGCGGATCGTGTTCGCCATCGGGGCCGAGCGGGGCTGGTCCGCCGCCGAGCGGCAGTCGCTGCGCGCCGCGGGATTCAAATTCGTTCATCTCGGACCCCGCGTGCTCCGCACCGAAACTGCCGTGATCGCCGCGCTGGCCGTGGTCGGAAGACGGGACGGCGGAGGGACTTGAATCGAGTGGTTGAATCGGGAGGAGCCCCCCGCTTAGCTCCTCCCCCTCTCCCTTCAGCCATGTCGAATCACTCCAGCGCGCCGTCCCCGCGTGACCGCTCCGATGCATCGCCAGCGCATGTCGCGCTCGTCGTGGTCGGCCACGTGGACCACGGTAAATCCACGTTGATCGGCCGGCTGCTGTTCGAAACGCAATCGGTGGCCGAGGGAAAAGCGGAACAGATCCAGGCTGCCTGTCGCGCCGAGGGGATGGAGTTCGAATACGCGTTCCTGCTCGACGCCCTGCTCGAGGAGCAGGCGCAAAACGTGACGATGGACACGACCCGCGTGCCGTTCCGGACCGCCCGCCGTGCGTTCACGATCATCGATGCGCCGGGTCACAAGGAATTTCTCAAGAACATGGTCACCGGCGCGGCCAGCGCGGATGCCGCGGTGCTGATCGTCGACGCGGAGGACGGCCTGCGCGAGCAGACCCGGCGCCACGGCTACCTGCTGTCGTTGCTCGGCCTCAAGCAGGTCATCGTCGCGGTGAACAAGATGGACCTCGTGGGCTACCAGGCCGCCGTGTTCGAGCGCATCCGCCGCGAAGTGACGGATTTTCTCGGACGGCTGGGCATCGCGCCCATGGAGGTGGTGCCGATCTCGGCGCGGGACGGCGAGGGACTGATCCGGCGGAGCGACCGGATGCCCTGGCATGCGGGCCCCTGTCTGATCGAGGCGCTCGAGAAATTCCATGGGCGAGCGGCGGCCGATGCCGCGCCGCTCCGCCTCAATGTGCAGGACGTCTATCGGTTTGATGCGCGTCGGATCGTGGCGGGCCAGGTGGAGTCGGGCCGGATCGCGGTGGGCGATCCCATCATGTTTCACCCCGGGGCGAAACTGACGCGGGTGCGCTCAATCGAAGTCTGGCCGCTTGCCGGCGAGGGCGGCGGGACGACGCCGGACGGCGGGCCACAACCCGGCCGCACCGCCTCCGTCGCGTCGGGCCGGCCGGTCGCCCTGACGCTCGAAGACGACCTGTTTGTGGAACGCGGGCACGTCGGGTCGGGCCCCGAACAACCGCCGACGGAGTCCCGCGAGTTCGTCGGTCGGCTCTTCTGGCTGCACCACGAACCCCTGCGCGTCGGAGACACCCTGCCGTTGCGGCTCGGAACACAGCAGGTCGAGGCGCGGCTCGTTGCCGTCGCCCGCGTGCTGGACACGGCGACGTTGCAGGGTGGCCAGGAGCCGGCGAACGCCGTGCGGCGCCACGAGGTGGCCGAGGTGCGGATCCGCACCCGGCGGCCGCTGGTGTTTGACGCCGCCGGGGCGTTTCCGGCGCAGGGACGGTTCGTCCTGATGCGTTCCGGTCGGATCGGCGGTGGCGGAGTCATCGACGATGCGGTGCGTGAGTTCGGCAATGAGATGCCGGTCACCGCCGCCGCGCGCGCCGGTCTCCTCGGCCATCGCGGCGCGGTGCTCTGGCTGACGGGCCTCTCCGGCGCAGGCAAGTCGACACTGGCGACAGCGCTGGAGCGCCGGCTGATCCGCGAGGGCGTCCTTCCGGTCGTGCTGGATGGCGACGTCCTGCGCGCCGGGTTATGCAGCGGCCTGGGATTTTCGGAGGCCGACCGGAAGGAGAACATCCGCCGGGCGGCGGAGGCGGCGTTGCTGATGGCGGAGTTGGGCGCCGTGGTGATCACCGCGTTGATCTCGCCCTACCGCGCGGATCGCGACCTGGCGCGGGAGCGCTGCCAGACCCGCGGCGTGCCGTTCGCGGAGGTCTACGTCAACGCGTCGCTGGCGGAGTGTGAGCGGCGCGATCCCAAGGGATTGTATCAACGGGCCCGGGCCGGCGAAATTGCCGTGTTCACCGGGATCACGTCGCCCTACGAGCCGCCGGCCGCGCCGACGCTGGAATTGAAGACCGACCGTGAGTCGATCCAGCAGTCGGTCGACCAGCTCGCCGCTCTGGCGCTGGAGATGTCGCGGCCCTCCTTCGTGGCGGCGGGGGAGGCCGGCGAAATCTGAGCCATGGACGGAGCTCCCGTCGCGACCAGCGGCACGGAGCAAACGAGGGACGCGGACCCGAAATACCACGCGCGAATCATCCACCACCAATTTTACACGACCTATGCGCCCGCTCGATGAGCTCGAGGCCCAGAGCATCTACCTGTTTCGCGAAGCGTATCACGCGTTCAAGCGCGTCGGCGTGCTCTGGTCCATGGGAAAGGATTCCAACGTCCTCGTCTGGCTCGCCAAGAAGGCGTTCTGTGGACACGTCCCTTTCCCCGTCATCCACATCGACACGACGTACGAGTTTCCCGAGATGCTGGAGTTCCGCGCCTGGGCCCAGCGCCACTACGGGTTCGAGCTGATTGTCCACGTCAACCAGGAGGCGCGGGCGCGCGGCATCGGCTACGAAACGACCGACCCCGTCACGGTGACGCACGAACTCAAGACGGTCGCGCTGCAACAGGTCCTCGCGCAGCACCGGTTCGATGCGCTCGTCACCGGCATCCGGCGGGACGAGGATTCCACCCGCGCCAAGGAGCGTTACTTCTCGCCGCGCAACGCGGATTTCGAGTGGGATTACAAGGACCAGCCGCCGGAATTTTGGAACCAGTTCACGACCGACGTAAAACCCGGCGAGCACGTGCGGGTGCAACCGCTGCTCGACTGGACGGAAATCGACATCTGGCGGTACTGCGACCGGGAGAAGATCCCGCTGCCCGGGATGTATTTTTCACGCAACGGCCAGCGCTATCGTTCGCTGGGTTGCTGGCCGATCACCAAGTCGGTGAAGAGCGAGGCCGCGACAATTCCCGAGATCATCGAGGAGTTGAAGGTGACGCGCACCGCCGAGCGCGCGGGCCGAGCGCAGGATCACCACGAACGCAACGCCATGCAGAAACTCCGGGCGAAGGGGTTTATGTAGCCCCGGCGCTCCCGCACCGGGGAGTACTTGGTAATTGGTAGTTGGTGGGGCGAGCCGTCCCTCCGCCTTGTGCGCTGGAGCCTTGGCGACGGTGAAAGCTCTTGGGCGAATCCTTTGCTGCCAGCTGCGTATCGCGCGGGCGGTTGGTGAGGAACGGAGCCAGCCTTCGGCGCCCCAACAACCGACAACAAACAACCGCTCATCCGACGACACTTTGCCCCGCGTCGATGACGCGAAACTCCGCGGGACTCACGCCGGCGGCGGCTCGGGCCGTTTCGAGCGCTTTCACCGGCTCGTCGCGCGCCTCGTCCGTGAGCTGAAACGTTCCCCAATGCATCGCGACGCTGAGGCGGGCCCCGACATCCCGGTGCAGCCGGACGGCCTCCTCCGGATTCATGTGCATCGGCGCCATGAACCATCGCGGTTCGTACGCGCCGATCGGCATCAGCACCACGTCCGGCGCACCGCACCGCTCCGCGACGTCCCTCCCCAGCCTCGCATCGTACCCCGTGTCACCAACGAACCAAAGGCGCCGGACGGGATTTTCGATTTTCGATTTTTGATTTTCGATTTCAGCCCGCGATCCACCTTCCACGGGGTGCCGCGCAAGACGTGGATTCTGTTCATCGGCGCCTGATGCCGAACGGGGAGTCGATCCTCCGGCGCGACAGGATCCCAGCTCAGCAATCGAAAATCGAAAATCCGAAATCGAAAATTCAACCATCATCCCTCCCCAGAGGCGGTGATTCCGCGGCGTCCCGAGGCGGTTGCTCCAGTGTTTCGCCGGCGTGAGCGTGACCCGCAACCCAGGGCGCGCCACGTGCGATTCCCACCAGTCGAGCTCGGCAATCCGGTGCGCACCGGCGGAGCGCAGGAGGTCGGCATGCCGGAGCGGCGCGACGAACAGCGGATCGAAGCGCGTCGCGAGCGCGTGGAGGGTGTCGACGTCGCAGTGGTCGTAGTGGTCGTGACTCACACAAACGACGTCGATCGATGGCAGGGTGTCGATCGTAAGCGGCGGCGGCTGGACACGTCGCGGCCCGATCCAAGGAAAGGGACTCACCCGATCGGAGAAAACAGGATCGAACAGGACGTTGCCGGCCGTCGTCCGGAGCAGGAACGACGCGTGCCCCAGCCAGGTGATCACGAGTTCGTCGCCCGCCGGCTCCGGCACCGGCCCGTGCGGGACGAGCGGCACGTGCCGTGGCCACCGGGCCGACCGCGAGGTCAGCTTCCATTTGAGCACCTCCCGAAAGCCGCGCTCCGGATGCGCGCCCGGCTGAAAGAAGGTCGTTCCGTTGAAATGATCGGAGATGCCCAACGCCATAACGAGCGGCCGATAGTCCCTGCCGCGCCGAGAAGGGCAACCGCCGGATTCGGATTCCGCGTCTGCCAGAATAATGTCCGAATCCCGCCGGTTTTAATGTCCGAATCCCCGGATGGACGCTCACACGGCGATTCGGATATTATCGCAACTATCTAGTGATCAATGATCTACACGGTATTCGGAAACTAAAACGGCCGATTCGGACATTAAACGTCCCGCTATTTTCGGAGGCTCATTTCCCCGGGTCTGCGACCGTTCTGCCGTTCGGCTTTCCAGATCATCGAGGCTGTCTTGGCCGAAACAATGCGGTTCAATTGAATCGTTCCGGCTTAGACAAATTCCACGGTCCGTGACGCTTTCAGGTAAATCGCCGAACTCCGACCTCATGGAGGCTTCCGAGCATGACTCCTGGACCATCTGGTTTCAGCATTACGGACCCAAGCTGCTGCTGTGTGCGCGCCAGTGGACGGACTCGGCCGCGGATGCCGAGGATCTGGTGCAGGAAGCCTTCGTCCGATTCTGGCGGCGGCAACGCCACCTCGGCGGCGATCCGTTGCCGCTCCTGGTCACTTCGATCCGTCGCGCCGCCCTCGACGTCAACCGCCGCGACACCCGGCGGGAGCGTCGGGAACTCGCGGCCGAAAGTCCCGGCGAGGCGGTGTGGTTCGAGCCGGTCCTGGAAAACGACGAGCGCCGGCAGGCGATCGAAGCGGCGCTGCGCCGGCTCCCGGAGGAGCAGCGTTCCGTGCTCGTCCTCAAGATCTGGGGTGAACTCACGTTTCAACAAATCGCCGCGGCGCTCGACACCTCGCCCAACACCGCCGCATCGCGCTATCGCTACGGCCTCGCGGCCTTGCGCCAGGAACTGACCGCTGTTGACCGCCATGGATGACACCGACCCGCTGATTGAAGAGCTCCGACAGCTGACGCCGGCCGCACCGTCAGCCGTGCTCACCCGCCGCCTGGCCGCCGAACTCGCACGCCCGGCGCGCCGGACCGGCCTTCGGTGGTGGCTCCTCGGGCTGGGCCTTCCGGCGGCCGCCGCCATCGCCATGTTGTGCGCGGTCTGGTCGAATCACCGCGCGACCGTTGGTCCGCGAACCGCGGCCACCCCGGCTCCGCCGGCCTCCCCCGCCACGGACGTCTTCACGCCGGTGACGGCGGAAAACGTCCTCTACGCGGCCACGGACGACGGCCTCGCGACGCTGCCCGACGGCCGGGCGGTCCGGCGCGAGCGTCTCCAGTACATCGATACCATCACCTGGGTGAACCCCCGGACGCACGCCTCGCTGACGTGGAGCATACCCCGCGAGGAGGTGCGCGTCGTGCCGGTGCGGTACGAATGACCCTTTTCCTTCCATCATGAACCTCATCACTCGACTATCCTGCGCGGCGGGACTCGCCGTCCTGCCCCTTTTCGCCTCCTCCGTCATCGCGGCCGATCAGCCCGGCACACCGGAAATCCCTTCCCCGGGCGCAGCGCCCGAAACCTCGATGCGCGTGCTCGTCGACGGACCGAAAGGCGGTCCGGCACGCACGTTCGAGTTTCGGAAGTTCGGCGGACGACCGCATGAAATGGAGTCGGTGACCTTCCTCGGCGTCGCGACCGAGCCGGTCTCCGAAACGCTGGTCTCGCAGTTATCCCTCCCCAACGGCGCCGGGCTCGTGGTGGTGAGTGTCGTGCCCGATTCACCCGCGGCCGCGGTGCTGAAGCCCCACGACATCCTGCTCAAGCTCGACGACCAGATCCTGATCGATCAACGCCAGCTCAGCGTGCTGGTCCGCAATCACCACGCCGACGACGAGGTGACCGTCACCTACATGCGGGGCGGAAAGACGGCCACCGGCAAGGTGAAGCTGGCCAAACACGACGTGCCCAAGTTCAGCGAGATCGTCCGGCCGGCCTTTCGTCCGGACGTCGGGAAACAGAGATTCGCCGACGGCTTCCGCTTCGGCCCCGAAGGCCGAGAGGAGGTCGACCGGGTCCTCTCGCTGATGGACGACGACCGCCGGACGGTGACCGTCCCGGGCAAGCGGGTGCCCGGCACCGTCCGCGCGACGAAGGTGCTCCCGGACAACAGCAACGTCGTGTTGTCGGATCGCGGCGGTTCGCTCGAACTGACGATCAAGAACGGGAAGAAGACGCTCGTGGCGAAAGACCCGAAAGGCGCGGTGCTGTATTCGGGGCCGGCCGACACCGCCGAGCAGTTGAAGGCGATGCCCCCCGCGGTCCGGGAACGGTTCGAGAAATTCGAGGCGATGGGCGACGTGAAATTCCGGACCGACGCCGACTTTGAAGGCGGCAAGACGATCATCTACGAACCCGCCGGCAAGACGATCATGCTCCGGCGCACCGAAGGCAGGCCGGCACGCCCCGCGGTGACGCTGTAACCGGAATTGGCGGCAGGGTGGCTCTTCATCTGCTCCCCGTCGAAAACCTCAGTACCCGCCGCTGCGCCAGCGGACGAAGGTCAGGAGCATGATCTGCACGTCGAGCCAGATGCTCCAGTTCTCGATGTAAAAGATGTCGTGCTGCACGCGCGCGGCGAGGTCCGTGTCGCCGCGCAGTCCGTTGATCTGCGCCCAGCCCGTCATCCCCGGCTTCACCAGATGCCGCGGCAGATAGTGCGGAATCGTATGCGCAAGCTGGTCGACGTGGAACGGCCGCTCGGGCCGCGGCCCCACCAGGCTCATGTCGCCGCGGAGCACGTTCCAAAATTGCGGCAGCTCGTCCAGGTTCCAGCGACGGATGAACCCGCCGATCCGCAGCAGGCGTGGGTCGTCGCGCAATGTGCTCTGCCGCTGCGCGTCGGTGGACGCCGCATCCGGCGCCATGCTTCGCAGCTTCCACAGGGTGAACGTCCGGTGTCCCGCTCCCACCCGTGTTTGCCGGAAAAACACCGGCCCGCCGGGTGACTCGCGTTTGATCAGCAACGCCAGCACGGCGATCAACGGCGCCGAGATCAGCAACCCGGCCAGCGCACCCGTCACGTCCAATCCGCGCTTGAGCGCCCGGTTGAACAGGCGGTCGATCGCCAGCTCCTCCACGCCCAGCACGGGCACCCGGCCGATCGTCTGGAGCCGCAGCCCGGTGAGAAAGATGTCGAACGCCCCCGGCACGACCTTCCACTCGACGTAACCTCGCTCGCAGATTTCCACCACCTGCTGGATTTCGGCCCGGGGCAGGTCGAGCCGCGTGAGAATCAGCACGTCCGCCGCCTCGCGCTGCAGGATGTCGGCGAGTTCCGCGATCGTTCCCAATTCGCGCAGTGACCGGCTGGCCGCGCGATCGGCGGCGAAGGGCGGAACGGTTCCGTGCAGGCTCACGATGCCCGTCAGGACGAAGGGATGCGTCGGATCGCGCCCGATCTCGTCCGCCAGCGCCTGCGCGTGCTCGCTCCATCCGAGCAGCACCGCGCGGCGGCGGAGCCGGTCCACCAGCGCGCTGCGCGTCACGGTCCCGTACACGGTCGCGCGCCAGAGGTACAGCAGCACGATCACGCAGAAGAACGCGAGGACGACGAAGAGTCGCGAGATCGGCGGATCGAATTTCAGCACCAGCGAAATGCCGAGATACGCGACGAGCCAGAAGGCGGCGCCCTTCAGGATGGCGTTGAGCCCCTGGTACCGCCGCAGGACCATCCGCGCGTCATACAGCCCGAATTGCGCGAACGCCGCGATCAGCAGCGCGACGCCGAGCAACAACAGCGGCAGGTACTGCCCGAACCGCGCGTCCGGCACATCGATGCCGAGCTCCCCCAGCCGCGACTCGTAACGCAGCCACCAGGCGGCCGCCACCCCCGCAAACGTCACCAGCGAGTCGCCCGCGAGCAGCACGAGCGGCAGCACGGTGTGGCGGAGTGAACGCGACGAGGGGCGCGAAGTCATTGCCGGTTGTTCCCGCCAGCCGGGAGCTGGCGAAGCATTCCGTCGATCGTCGGCCGCTCCGACCAATGCGCGGTCGCCCGCGCCCGCAGCAATTCGGCGCGCGCCCCATTCAGGTCCCCGCGCCCCTGCAGCACCTGCGCGGCGTACACGTGAAAGAACGGCTGGCTCGCCGAGTGCCTCTCCGCCCAGCGGGTCCACGGCAGGACAGAGTCGGGTGCCGTGCGCTGCCAGTCGTTCAGCCAGCGCCAGAGTCCGAACGTCGTGCTCGGGAACGAACGCACGAGCCGCGCCGGCCAGGCGTCGGGGCGCGGCGGTGGCGCCAGCGCGAGCTCATAGAAAACGACGCTGTGCAGGACCAGGATGGCGACTGCCGCCGCGATGACGGTTGCGGCAAACCGCGCCGCCGCGCGCGCGCCCTCGATCGCGACGTCCACGCCGGGATCGAGGCCGATGCCAAGCGCGAGCATCGCCGGGAGAAACGCGAGCAGGTGATAGAACACCCCGTCGAGCAGCCCGCAGGCGAGACTCGCCATCGCGATGCCGAGCCACGCCGCCGAGGCAACCGCCGCCAGATCCGGCGGTGGCCGTTGGCCGGTGTCGTCGCGGGGCGCCACCGCCGCCGACCGGACGCGCCGCTGCGCCCGCCAGACCGCCACCGCCAGCAGCCCGAGCCACGGCACGGCGCCGGCGATTCCGATATCCATCCAGAGTTGCAGCAGGAAATTGTGCGGCTGCTGCCCGTCGAGTTTCGGCGTGGTGTAGCGATAGGCGTCGGGTCCGTGGCCAAACCACGGCCGGAGCTCGGCGCGATGGATCGTCGAGCGCCAGAAATCGCTCCGCGTCGAGGTCAGTTCGCTCGTACTGGCGTCCTCCGCGGCGGTCGCGGTGCGGCGCAGCGCGTGCCACCACCCGAGTTCCGGGCGGGGCGTCCACAACGCCAGGGAAAGCAGGAGGCCCCCGACGAGCTGCAGCGCGACGGCGCGAACCAGCGCGCCGCGGTGATCCGGCCGCAGCACGAACCAGACGAACAGCCCGGCGGCGAGCGCCAGGGCCGGCGCGCGGCCGCCCGACCACAGCAGCCCGCCCCAGACGACGATCCCGAGCAGCGCCGGCCCGATTCGGCGGCCGCGGCCCGGGCGCGGCGCGAGCAGCAGAGCCGTGCTGGCCAC
>DASZYH010000208.1:0-7403 GCA_035545515.1 Opitutaceae bacterium | reverse complement strand
ACCTTAACCAATCACGAACTCCGACTTGAGCTCCACGCTCCGGAGACGCCGTGCTTTGGCCATATCTCAGGCCTCAACCGCTCGTCGCCACTTGTCCGGCGCGCCGCGCGGCCTCTCAGATCGTCGCCTTCTTTGCCCCGCGCTCCAACAGCACACGCAATACCGAACACTACTGGCCGCCCGCTTGCGGGCGCCATTGCTCCGATCTGGCGCGAGCAAGCTCGCAGCCTACGATACCAGCAACCAACCACCAACTACCAACTACCAACTACTCTGCCGCAGCTCAGCTGCGGCAGTGCTCAGCTCCGGTAATCCGCATTTTCGCTCACGTACTCGTGCGTGAGATCGCCGCCGATCACGGTGGCGGCGGCGGAGCCGGTGCCGACGTCGACTTCGATCTCGACGCATCGTTCGTGCGGCGGGAAATCGATCGGCGCGGTGAAAACTCCGTCCTTCGGCGCGGCGCTCGCGTACAGCTCGGCTTCCCGGAGGTGCGCGACGAGCGCGAGCTCCTTCTGCGGGTTGAGCTGAAACACCCCATTCGCGAAGAGCTCGATGCCGCCCATGGACGCCCGCAGCCGCGACAGATTGGTCTCCGGCGCCTGGGCGCCGACATATTTGCCGATCGCCTGAACGAGCCGGCCGACATTCGGGTCGTTGCCGGCCACGGCGCATTTGAACAAGGGAGCGTTGACGATCGCCTTGCCCAGGGAGCGGGCGAGGGCAGGGGTGGGGGCGTTCTTCACCGCCACCCGGATCACGTGACGCACGCCTTCGCCGTTTCGCACGACGTCCTCGGCCAGGTCGGCGCAGACCTGCGTGAGCGCACGTTCGAATGCGGCGTGATCCGGACAGGCGACCCGGCCCGACGAGAGGAGCGCGACGGTGTCCGACGTGCTCGTGTCACTGTCGACGCTGATCGTGTTGAAACTCGCGTCGACGGCGCGGGTGAGCATCGCGCGCAGTTCGACCCGCGGCACGGCGAGGTCGGTCACGAGGTAGACCAGCATGGTCGCCATGTTGGGCTCGATCATGCCGGCGCCCTTGGCGATGCCGACGATGCTGCCCGATCCGACGGTCGCGCGGCGGATCTTGGGATAAAGGTCAGTCGTCACGATGCCCTCCGCCGCGGGCAGGATCGAACCGCCCGCCAGCGACTGCACCGCACCCGGCAGCGCCGCCGTCATGGCCTCGACCGGCAGGCCCCAGCCGATCACGCCGGTGGAGGACGGCAGGACCGCTTTGGGCTCGATTCCGAGCAGCCGGCCCGTCGCCGTGCACACCTGCTCGCTGGCTTCGACGCCCCCGGGAGCGCACACGTTGGAAATTTTGTTGTTCACGATCACGGCGCCGAGGAGCGGCTCCGGGAGGCGGCTGCGCCCGATGATCACCGGCGCGCCGGGAAAGGCGTTTTTCGTGAAGACGGCGGCGAAGTCTGCGGTGGGCTGATCGAGGGCGAGGAGCGTCAGCGTCATCTGCGCCGGCTTCGGCGCCTCCCGCGGCGTGAAGTCGAATCGCGTCGTGCCGACGCGGAAACCCGCGGGCAGGACGGCCTGCGTGGCGAGCCACGCGCGATGGGCGGATCGATCGGCAAACGTGAGATGCGTGCTGGGCACGCGCCACAACTGGCAGGTTTTTCCGCCGCGAAAACCTAAATCGTCGCCGAAAAATTTGGTGGAAATGCGCACGACGTATGACTTATTGCAGAAACCTCCTTCCTCCTCCGTGCGCGCCATTCACTTTTTTTCCTGCGTCCTGCGCCCCGGGCGCAGTTGCCGATGAACGTCGCCGAAGTCACGGCGAAGGCCGAGGTCCTGCTCGAGGCACTGCCCTACATCCAGGATTTCCGCGGCTCGACGTTCGTCATCAAATACGGCGGCAGTTTCATGGATGATCCCGATCCGGTCGTCCGCGCGCGGGTCGCGTACGACCTCGCCTTCCTCGCCGGCGTCGGCATCAACGTCGTCGTCGTCCACGGCGGCGGCAAGGCGATCACCAAGGCGATGGAGGCGTCCGGACTGAAGGCGAACTTCGTCAACGGACTCCGGGTGACCGACGAACCGACGATCGCGGTCGTCAAGAAGACCCTCGACGAGATCGTGAACAAGGACGTGTGCGACGCGCTCGCTTCCGCCAAGGCGAAGCCGAAGGGCATGCCGGGCGACACGGTCCTCGTGTGCCAGAAGCTGACCACCGACGACGATGGCAACACGGTCGATCTCGGCTTCGTCGGCGACATCACCGAGGTGAAGGTGAAGCTGATCAAGAAGGAGATTGCCGAGGGTTTCGTGCCCGTGATCTCCCCGGTGGCGGAGGGCTACGACGGAAAACCGTACAACGTGAACGCCGACCTCGCGGCCGGACGGGTGGCCAGCGCGCTGCGCGCGCGCCGCCTCGTGTACATGAGCGACGTTCCCGGACTGCTCTCGAATCCCCCCGATCCCGAAACCCTGATCTCCACGTTGAAGACGAATCAGGTCGAGGACCTGAAGAAGAAGGGGATCATCGACAAAGGCATGCGGCCGAAGGTGCAGAGCGCGATCCGCGCGCTCCAGGAAGGCGTGCAGCGCGTCCATTTCATCGACGGCCGTCTCTCGCATTCGCTCCTCCTGGAAATCTTTACCGACAAAGGCATCGGCACCGAGATCGTGCAGGGATGAGAGGCGCGAGGTCGGCACAGCCGTGACCGCGGAATGACTCGCGGTGTGATCCCATTTTTGATTTTCGATTTTGGATTTTCGATTGATGCCGGCAGATTGTGATGCGGTGCCGATCGCGTCCGCCTCTCCGAGATCCTTTCTGTTTCCGCTGACCGGTCGCTTGCATCAGCCAAAAAATCGAAAATCGAAAATCCCAAATCGAAAATTCCATGAGTCAGTCTTCCATCGTCCGGACCAGCACTGCTGAGTTGTACGACGCGCATGTTCTCAAGAACTACGCGCGTCCTGCGATCACGCTCGTGCGCGGACGCGGCGCGCAGGTGTGGGACGATGCGGGCAACAGCTATCTCGATTTCACGTCTGGGATCGCGGTGAGCGCCATCGGTCACTGCCACCCGCACTGGGTGCAGGCCATCCAGCGGCAGTCGGCCGAGCTCATCCACGTCAGCAACCTGTTCCGCAACCCGCTGCAGGGGGAACTGGCCCGGCGGATCGTCCAGCAGGCCGGGCCCGGCCGCGTGTTTTTCTGCAACAGCGGCGCCGAGGCCAACGAGGCGATGATCAAGCTGGCGCGGCTCCACGGCGTCGCCCGCTCGGGTGGCGAGGAGGGGCGGTGCTTCAAGATCATTGGCGCGAAGAACGCCTTCCATGGGCGGACTTACGGCGCGATGAGCGCCACCCCGCAGGAGAAGATCCAGCACGGCTTTCGTCCGCTCGTGCCCGGCTTCGCCTTCGCCGAGCTGAACAATCTCCAGAGCTTCGCCGAGCTGATCAACGACGCCACGGCGGCTGTCCTGATCGAGACGGTGCAGGGTGAAAGCGGGATCAACCCGTGCACGCCGGAATTCCTCCGGGGACTGCGCCGGCTGTGTGACGAGAAAAACATCCTCCTCCTGCTGGATGAGGTGCAGTGCGGGATCGGCCGGACTGGCCTGTTCTACGCCTTCCAGCATGCCGGGATCGTGCCTGACGCCGTGGGCATGGCGAAGGGACTCGGTGGCGGCTTCCCGATCGGCGCGATGTGGGTCCGGGACCGGGTGGCGGACCTGTTCCATCCGGGAAACCACGGCACGACGTTTGGCGGGACGCCGCTCGCCTGCGCGGCGGCGCTGGCCGTCCTGGATGTGATCGACCGCGAGGGGCTGCTCGGGAAGGTCCAGGCGCAGTCGGCGCCGTGGCTGGCGGCGCTCCAGTCGCTGGTGCAGGCGTTTCCGAAGCAGGTGCTCGCCGTTCGGGGCGTCGGTTATCTCGTTGGCGTCCAGATGGCCGACGAACCCGGACCCTACATTGCCGCCGCGCGCGAACGCGGGCTGCTCGTTCCGAGCGCCGGCCAAAACGTCATCCGTTTCCTGCCACCGCTGAATGCGACGGCGGAGGAACTTGCCAAATCAGTCGCGATCTTCCGCGAGGTGCTGGTGGCCAACGGAAAGGCGTAGGCGCTTTCGCGTGAAAGTAGTTGGTAATTGGTAGTTAGTCGTTGGTGCTCGCTATTCACCGCACAGACGGACGCCGTTTCCCTGGCCTGCTGGCGTCCGCCGTTTTGCCGAACCACCCAACTACCAAATACCAATTACCAAATACTCGCGCGCTCAGCGCGCGCCCACTTTTCACTCGTGCGGAGCGCTGCTCCCCGTAGGCTCGCCCGTTTCCATGAAGCACTTTCTGAAGGAGACCGACTTCACGGCATCCGAACTGCCGGCGCTGTTCAATCTGGCGCGGGAGTTGAAGCTGACGCGCGGCCGGCACGCGCAACCGCTGGCGGGACAGACCTGGGCGATGATCTTCTCGAAGTCATCCACCCGGACGCGCGTGTCGTTCGACGTCGGCATCTCGGAGCTCGGCGGCCATCCCATTTTCCTGAACAAGAACGACATTCAGCTTGGGCGCGGTGAGTCGGTCGAGGATACGGCCAGGGTTCTTTCGCGGTTCATCCACGGACTGATCGTGCGGACGTTCGACCACGGCGAGGTGGAGAAACTCGCGGCCTACGGCTCGATTCCGGTGATCAACGCGCTCACCGACCTGCTGCATCCGTGTCAGATTTTCGCCGATGCCCTCACGCTCGCGGAGCGCTGGGCCGGGAACGGCGACCTCGTCGGATCCCTGCGCGGCAGGAAAATCGCATTCGTCGGCGACCAGGGCTGCAACGTCGCGAACTCGTGGATCATGGGGGCGAACCTGTTTGGGATGAAGATCTCCCTCGCGGGTCCGGAGGGCTTCGACGCCGCGCCCGAGTTCGATCAGTTGCTTGCGAAGGAAGGCTACGCCGGCGGTTATCACTTCACCACCGATGCCTACGAGGCGGTGCGGGACGCGGACGTGATCTACACCGACGTCTGGGTGAGCATGGGCAAGGAAGAGGAAACGAAGGAGCGGCTCCGGGTGATGAGCCCGTATCAGGTTACCTCCGAGCTGCTGGCCGCCGCCAAGCCCGACGCGTACTTCATGCATTGCCTGCCGGCGCACGCCGGCGAAGAGGTCACCCAGGCCGTCCTCGACGACGCACGCTCGATCATCTTCGACCAGGCGGAGAATCGGCTCCACATGCAGAAGGCCATCATGGCAACATTGGCCGCGTCCGCCGCGGCCAAACGCTGAAAAACTGAAACGCTGAAAAGCTGAAACGAATACCAAGAGACGCGAAGTTCTGAGTTTCAGGTTTTCAGGATTTCAGCGATTCCGCATTTTCCTATGAAGATTGTCCTCGCTTACTCGGGCGGACTCGACACGTCCGTGATCGTCAAGTGGCTCCGCGAAACGTACGACGCTGAAATCGTCACCTTCGCCGCCGACATCGGCCAGGAGGAGGAACTGCGCGGTCTGCCGCAGAAGGCGAAGCGCACCGGCGCGTCGAAGCACTACACGCTCGACCTGGTCGAGGAGTTCGCGCGCGACTTCATCTATCCGATGGTGCGCGCCAACGCGATTTACGAGGGCCAGTACTACCTCGGTACCTCGATCGCGCGCCCGTTGATTGCGAAGGCCCAGATCGACATCGCGAAGAAGGAGAAGGCCGACACGGTCGCCCACGGCGCCACCGGCAAGGGCAACGACCAGTGCCGGTTCGAGCTGACCTACATGGCGCTCGCGCCGAAGCTCCAGATCATCGCCCCGTGGAAGCTCGACAATTTCCGTGAACAGTTCCCCGGCCGCGCCGAGATGATCGCGTACTGCCAGGAGCACCAGATCCCGGTCGAGGCCTCGCTCAAGAAGCCGTATTCGATGGATCGCAACCTCCTTCACATCTCCTACGAGGCTGGCATCCTCGAGGATCCCTGGTTCGATCCGACCACGAAGGAGAACAAGGGGATGTTCAAGCTCTCGGTGTCGCCGGAGGATGCCCCGAACCGCGCGGAGTACGTTGAACTCGAGTTCGAGCGCGGGAACTGCGTCGCGGTGAACGGCCAAAAGCTGTCCCCGGCGGGCGTCCTGAAGACGTTGAACAAGCTGGGCGGCAAGCACGGCATCGGCCGCGTCGATCTCGTCGAGAACCGGTTTGTCGGCATGAAGTCCCGCGGCGTGTACGAGACGCCCGGTGGCACGATTCTCATGCACGGCCACCGGCAGATCGAGTCGCTGACGATGGACCGCGAGGTCATGCACCTGCGCGACTCGCTGATCCCGAAGTATGCCGAGCTGGTGTACTACGGATTCTGGTTCGCCCCGGAACGCGAGGCGCTCCAGGCGCTCGTCGACGAGAGCCAGCGGTACGTCAGCGGCACGGTCCGGTTGAAGCTCTACAAGGGCAACGTCATCACCTGCGGCCGGAAGTCGAAATACTCGCTCTACGACATGAACGTGGCGTCGATGGAAGGCGTGAAGAGCTGGTACAACCAGAGCGACGCGACCGGCTTCATCCGCCTGAACGGCCTGCGGCTCCGCGCGCGCAACATCGCGCAAGGCGGCCCGAAGGTCTGATCCACCGCAGCCGCAGCACCGCGGCAGAAAATCTGCACCGAACAGGGACCGGCAACCTCCGGTCCCTTTTTCATGCCCGCCTGCGGCGGTGGCGATTGCGGGCCTGCGCCATGCCCACCCTCACCGTCAACTGTGCGTAAACCGAGCGGCAGATCGATGTAGGCGCGGTGCCCTCACCGCGCGCGCCGAAAGATCCCGTGGCCGCGAGCGTGAGCGAGTGGCAGTCTTGATCGCCTCAGCCACCAACGTAGCCGAAGTCGTAAGACTTTGGCCACGCCCGCCTACACAAAATCGCGCGCGCCGAAGAACCAAATCAAATCGGAAAGACTCTCACGGGGTCATGTGTTGATTCCTGACAGCGCCGTTTTGAAACGGCGGGCGTCGGCCGAGCCCGCCAGCCGAAAGCGCCGGATGTATTGACTGACGCTCGCCGGCACGCCCCAGCGGGGCCGTCCAGCCAGCCGTCGGACAGGTTTGGCTCCGGCGTCTCCACCGCCAGGTGAAAGTGATTGCTCATCACCACGTACGCGTGGACCCGCCACCCGAAACGCTCCGCCCCTTCCAGCAGACAGCCGATAAACGACTCCGCCGCCCCCTTCCCCATGAACAGATCCCGCCGGTAGTTTCCACGGTTGATCACGTGGTAACAGGCTCCGCCATACTCCACTCGCAGCTTGCGCGGCATCGCCCACCACCCTGCCGCCGTCCTTCCTTATGTCAAGAGTACAGTCGTGACCCCTTTGGATCGGTTGCTTTGGATCGGTTCTTCGGCGCGCGCGATTTTGTGTAGGCGGGCGTGGCCAAAGTCTTTCGACTTCGGCTACG
>DASZYH010000207.1:0-27572 GCA_035545515.1 Opitutaceae bacterium | reverse complement strand
AGCCAGACAGGTCGAACGGCGGCGCGTCGTCAGGCATGGGTAAATGCAGGCAAGGACATGCACGCGCTGCAAGACGGCGATGGTCAGGGGCGGTTACACCCGCAATTCCCCTCGATCGCGGACCGCTCAGTCCGGTATCAGACGCTCCCACAATCACTTTGCCCGACCGCGCCCGAAGCTCCGCGCCGGGCAGCCGCGGCCGATGTACGCGGCCGTCTCTTGACTTTTCATCAACCGCGCCGATATGAACCCGCACCGAATGCGAGTTTCGCTCCAGGCCCTGCGACTTACGTACACGCACGCCCTCTAAGGCGCCGTTTAACGGCGGGGTGTGCGTAGGCCTGATTTTCTGCATCGCCGCCGCATCGCGGTGGGCTCATATCTGGCCGCTTCCGTCGGTCAGCTTCCTCTGCAACTCCATTCCCTTCAGTCAGCTGTCCTGTCATGCAACCTGCTCCTGTTACGAAGTATCGCCCGTTTCCTCCGGTCTCCCTGCCGAACCGGCAATGGCCCAACCGCACGCTGAGCCGCGCTCCCATCTGGTGCAGCGTCGACCTCCGCGACGGCAACCAGGCCCTCGCCCAACCCATGAGCGTCGAGGAGAAACTCGAGTACTTCGATCTCCTGGTGAAGATCGGCTTCAAGGAAATCGAAGTCGGGTTCCCGAGCGCGTCCCAGATCGAGTTCGATTTCTGCCGCCGCCTGATCGAGGAAAACCGGATTCCGGACGACGTCGCGATCCAGATCCTCTGCCAGTGCCGCGAGGAACTGATCACCCGCAGCATCGAGGCCCTCCGCGGCTCGAAGAACGCGATCTTCCATCTCTACAATTCCACGTCGCCGTCGCAGCGGAAGCACGTGTTCAACGCCACCCGCCCCGACATCATCAAGATCGCCACGCAGGGCACGACGTGGGTGAAGCAGCATTCCCAGCCGCTGGTCGCCGCCGGAACGAAGCTGCGATTCGAGTACTCGCCCGAAAGCTTCACCAGCACCGAACTCGAGTTCGCCCTCGAAATCTGCGAGGCGGTCACGGACATCTGGCAGCCCACCGTGGCCGACAAGATCATCCTGAACCTCCCCGCCACGGTCGAATACGCGACGCCAAACGTCCACGCCGACCAGATCGAGTGGATGGCCACGCACCTCACCCGCCGCGACCGGACGCTGATTTCGCTGCACACCCATAACGACCGTGGCACGGGCATCGCCGCCACGGAGCTCGCGCTCCTGGCCGGCGCCGACCGCGTCGAGGGCACGCTCTTCGGCAACGGCGAGCGGACCGGCAACCTCGACATCGTGACGGTCGCGCTCAACCTCTACACGCACGGCATCCATCCGGGTCTCGATTTCTCCAACATCAACGAGATCCGCGAGATCTACGAACGTTGCACGCGGCTCGAGGTCCCCCCGCGGCAGCCCTATGCCGGCGAGCTCGTGTTCACGGCGTTCAGCGGCTCGCATCAGGACGCGATCAAGAAATCCTGGGCCACCCAAAAGTCCGACCAACCCTGGGATGTCCTCTATATTCCGATCGACCCGGCGGACATCGGACGCAGCTACAAGGCCATCATCCGCATCAACTCCCAGTCGGGCAAGGGCGGCGTGGCCTACGTGCTCGAGCACGAGTTCGGCTTCGTCCTGCCGAAGCTCATGCACAAGGAGATCGGCAAGATCATCAACGACGTGGCCGACGCAAAGGGAACGGAGCTCACCCCGAACGAGATCCATGACGTCTTCCGCCGGGAATATCTCGACCGGGCGAGTCCCATCTCGCTTCAGCACTTCAAGACCACCGAGCGCGACAGCACCGTGAAATGCGACGGGGTCGTGACGATCAATGGCACGGGCCACAAGCTCGCCGGATCCGGCAACGGCCCGATCGATGCGTTCACCCATGCGCTGGCGGCGACCAGCCTGCCGAAGTTCGAGGTCCTCTCCTACTCCGAGCACTCGCTCGGCAAGGGCTCGGAGGCCCGGGCGGTAAGCTATATCCAGATCAAGACCGAGCGGAACCACACCGTCTTCGGCGCCGGCATCGACACGAACATCGAGCTCGCCTCGATCAAGGCGATCGTCAGCGCGCTTAACCGGACGCACGAGGTGCCGGGCGGCCAACCGGCGTAACCCGAAAGCTTCTTCCAAACGGCCCGGAACGGCGGCGCGATCAGACGCCGTCGTTTCGGCGCCTTTGCGAGTTGAGGGGCCCGGATCGGTCGATGTGCCCCGCCGATGGCGGAGCGGACGTCAGGCCGGTCGTTTCCGGCCTTGACCGAGGCAGGCACCGTCGCAGCGTGTTCGTTTCTGCACCTCACTGCCTGGTGGTGTAATGGTAGCACAGGCGACTTTGACTCGCCTAGTCCTGGTTCGAATCCAGGCCGGGCAGCCATTCGACGCGCCGTCCGAGCACGGCTTGCTCATGGCCTGCGGCCGGCAATACGCCCGGTGCGTCGAAGCGTCGTGCCACGGGCGTCACGCTGACGACATCGGGAATTGACGCGGATTTTTCCCGGCGGTTTGCTGGCGGTTATGCGTGACTCCAAGGCGGCCGAATCTCGCACGCGTTACAAGCGCGTGGTACTGAAGCTTTCCGGTGAAGTCCTGCGGGGCGGCAAGGCCGGCGATCCCATCGACGGACCCACCCTCGAAAAAATCTGCACGCAGGTGAAGGAGATCCACGACCTCGGCGTCCAAGTCTGCGTCGTCATCGGCGGCGGCAACATCTTCCGCGGACTCAACGGGGAGAAGCGCGGGGTCGACCGGACCACGGGCGACTACATGGGCATGCTCGCCACCGTCATCAACGGCCTCGCCCTGATGGACTGCCTCGAGAAGCTCGGCGTGAACACGCGCGTCCAGAGCGCGATTCCCATGAACCAGATCGCCGAGCCGTTCATCCTCCGCCGTGCGATGCGCCACCTCGAAAAGGGCCGGGTCGTGATCTTCGTCGCCGGCACCGGCAACCCGTACTTCTCGACCGACACCACGGCGGCCCTCCGCGCCAGCGAACTCCACGCCGACATCATCCTGAAGGCGACGAAGGTCGACGGCGTCTACGACAAGGACCCGAAGAAGCACGCGGATGCCGTCCGGTTCGACCAACTCTCGTTCATCGACGCGCTCAAGCAGCGCCTCAACGTGATGGACTCGACCGCCTTCTCGCTCTGCATGGACAACAACGTTCCGATCCTGGTCTTCGATCTCGGCGACGAGCACGCCATCCGCAAGGCGATCGTGGGCGAGAAGATCGGTACGCTGGTGCACAACTAGCCCGGCAGTCTGGTGTTGAGGGCGGAACGCGGAAAGAGTATCAGCAATCGCCTCCACGCGGCCGCCGGCCGGACCGCCCGCCCCACTCCTTCATGATTCACACTTCAAACCCGGAAACCTCATGAGCCATCCCCTCCTCACCGACGCACAGACACGGATGAAAAAAGCCGTGGACCACACGCTCCATGAATTCAGCAGCATCCACACCGGCAAGGCGACTCCGACGATGGTCGAGGGTGTGATGGTCGAGGCCTACGGCTCCCAGATGCGCCTGAAGGAATGCGCCGCCATCTCCACGCCCGACGCCCGTCTCATCCAGATCCAGCCGTGGGATGCCGGTCTGTCGAAGGCGATCGCCAAGGGCATCATCGACGCCAACCTTGGGTTCAATCCGATCGTCGACGGCAAGGTCATCCGCGTGCCGCTCCCCGAGATGAGCCGCGAACGCCGGCAGGAATTCGTGAAGACCGCCCACCGGCTCGCCGAGGAAGGCCGCGTTCATGTCCGCAATATCCGGCGCGACTCGATCGAGTCCGTGAAAAAAGCGAAGCTTTCCGAGGACGAGACCAAGCGGCTGGAAAAGGAAATCCAGACCGCCACGGACAAGTCGATCGCCGACATCAGCGCCCACCTGGCGGCGAAGGAGAAGGACCTGCTGAGCGTCTGAGCTGCGCGACGCGCGGCTTTAGGCTTTAAGCGGCGAGCGATAAGGCCTGAGCTGTTCGGGCCCATGGCTGCAAGCACTCCGCTCCCCGTCTCCAAGCGCCCGCGCCGCGTGGTCGTGAAGCTCGGCACCGGCGTCCTGACGTCGGGCGTCGGCCAGCTGAACGAGCCGCGGATCGCCGCGATCAGCGCGCAGATCGCGCAGCTTCGCGCCGCCGGCACGGAGGTCATCGTGGTGTCGTCGGGCGCGATCGGGCTCGGACTTGGCGCGCTCCAGTTGGAACGCCGGCCGAAGGACACGGCGAAGAAGCAGGCGTGCGCCGCCGTGGGCCAGAGCCGTCTCATGCAAGTGTGGCAGCGGGGGCTGGCTCCGCACCGGCTGATCGCCGCGCAGGTCCTGCTCACGCACGAGGATATCCGGTCGCGCGACCGCTATCTCGGGGTCAAGGCCTGTCTCGAACAGATCCTGGCGTACGGCGCAGTGCCGGTGATCAACGAGAACGACACGGTCAGCTCGGCCGAAATCCAGGAAATCCGCTTTGGCGACAACGACACGCTGTCGGCGCTCGTGGCCAGCCTGACGGAGGCGCAGTATCTTTTCATCCTGTCCACGGCGCCCGGATTGATCGACCTGAAGGGCTCCGGGCAGATCGTCCCGGTCGTGCCAAGGATCACCCCCGAAATCGAGGCGATGGCCGGCGGCACGACGAGCGCCACGGCGGTCGGTGGCATGATCACGAAAATCTCGGCGGCCAAGCTGGCCGTGCGGGCCGGGTGCGGCGTGTTCATCGCGAGCGGCGCCGAGCCGGACATTCTCAACCGGCTGTTGGGCGGCCAGGGGCCCGGAACCTTCTTCGTGCCCAGCGGGCTTCCCCTCGAGAGCAAGAAGCGCTGGCTGGCCTTCTTCCAGCGCCCGACCGGAACCGTGCACATCAACGCGTGCGCCGTGCCGGTGCTGCGCGAGCAGGGCCGTAGTCTGCTGGCGGTGGGCGTGACCGGTGCGACCGGTGGGTTTGCCGCCGGCGAGGTGGTCGACGTGGCCGGCCCCGACGGAGCGGTGATCGCCCGCGGGAAGACGCGGTTTTCCAGTGACGAGATTCCCGGGATCGCCGGGAAAAAAGGTGACGAGGTCCGGGTGCTCTTTCCAGGCCGCAAGCACCTGGAAGTCGTCCATCGCGACGATCTCGCCCTGCTCTGAGGCGGCGGGCAGCCGCTCAGTTTACGCTTCCCTGTGGAGGCGACACTGCTAGGTTCCGGACACGTGTCCTTGCCTTTCTCTCGCATGATCACCCTCCTCCGCCCCGCCGTTCCCGCGCTCCTGGCCTCGCTGCTCCTCGCTTCCTGTGCCTCGCCCGGAACGCCGGCCAGTCGCCCCGCCTCCGCCGCCGAACCGGTTCCGACCTGGAGCACGGCCGACGCGATCGTCGCCCGCGTCCACGCGCCCACGTTTCCCGACCGCACGTTCGCGATCACCGACTACGGTGCGGTCGCTGACGGCCGGACGGACGCGACGGCCGCGATCGGCCGCGCGATCGAGGCCTGCCATGCCGCCGGCGGCGGTCACGTCGTCGTGCCGGCCGGGACATTTCTCACCGGGGCGATCCACCTGTTGAGCAACGTCGACCTGCACGTGGCCGATGGCGCCACCCTTCGCTTCAGCACCGACCCGGCGGCGTACCTGCCGGTGGTCCGCTCGCGTTGGGAAGGCACCGAGTGCATGAACTACTCGGCGTTCATCTACGCCTTTGAACAGGAGAACATCGCCGTCACCGGCACCGGCACGCTCGACGGCAGCGCGAGCGACGACAACTGGTGGGGATGGGCGCGGAAGGGCGCCGACGGCAAGTCCCGCGCCACGCCCGACGTGAAGTCGCTCAACGATCTCGCCGACCGCGGGGTGCCGGTTGCCGAACGCGTCTTCGGCGGCGGCCACTATCTCCGGCCCAATTTCTTCCAGCCCTATCGCTGCCGCAACGTGCTGATCGAGGGCGTGCACATCCGCCGCTCGCCGATGTGGGAGGTCAATCCCGTGCTCTGCACCAACGTGACCGTCCGGAACGTCGACATTTCCACCCGCGGGCCGAACAACGACGGCTGCGATCCGGATTCGTCGAAGGACGTCCTGATCGAGGGCTGCACGTTCGAGACCGGCGATGACTGCATCGCGATCAAGTCCGGTCGCAACGACGACGGGCGCCGCGTCGGCGTGGCCGCCGAGAACCTCGTGATCCGCAATTGCACGATGAAGGACGGCCACGGTGGCGTCGTGATCGGCAGCGAGGTCGCCGGCGGCTGCCGCAACGTCTTCGTCGAAAACTGCCGGATGGACAGCCCGAACCTCGAGCGCGCCCTGCGGTTCAAGTCGAACGCCCGCCGCGGCGGCGTCATCGAGAACGTCTTCGCCCGGAACATCACGATTGGCCGCGTCGCCGAGGCGATCATTACCGTCGATTTCATGTACGAGGAGGGACCGAACGGGAAATTCAAGCCCGTGGTGCGCAATGTTCAGCTCGACCACATGACGGCAGCTTCGACCCCGCGAATTTTCTACATTGCGAGCTTCCCGGGCGCCGTGGTCGACGACATCAAGCTGTCGCATTGCACTTTCGCCGGTCTCGACTCGCCGGAGTACATTCAGAATGCAGGCCGGATCGAACTGAACGACGTGACGGTCACGCCGAAGACGATCCCCGCGAGCCTGAGTTCGCGCCCGCCCCAGGGCGGCTGAGCCGCCCTATAGTTTAACGGCCACCGTCTGCCGGATGTCGTCCGAGGCGGCGCCGATCCGGACCTGCCACTCGCCGGCCGGAATTTCGTACGCATGCGTTTCGGTGTTCCAGCGGCGCAATGCGAATTCCGGCACGATCAGTTGGACGGATTTCTTCTCTCCACGCGCAATGGCGATCCGCGCGAAACCGCCCAGTGCCTCGCGCTCGCGGGCGTGCGGCGGCTTCAGGTAAACCTGGACGACCTCGTCTCCGTCGCGCGCGCCGACATTGGCCACGTCCACGTTCACGACCAGCTGCGGCGTGCCGCCGGATCCGACCGACACGCGGGCGCCGCTGTACTCGAATTTCGTGTAGCTCAGTCCGTGGCCGAAGGCATAGAGCGGCTTGCCGGTGAAGTAGCGGTAGGTGCGGTTCGCCATCCGATACTCGGCAAAGGGCGGCAGGTCGGAGGTGGCGCGATAGAACGTCACCGGCAGCCGGCCCGCCGGGTTGAACTTTCCGAGCAACACGTCGGCGACCGCCGTGCCACCGGCCTGGCCCGGATACCACGCCTCGAGGATGGCGTTGGCGTGCGCGTCCGCCCACGGCACCGCCAGCGCGCTGCCGGACAGGAACACGCAGACGAGCGGCCGGCCGGTCGCCTTGAGTTCGCGCAGGAGTTTCTGCTGCAGCGCGGGCAACTCGATCCGCGTCCGGTCCCCGCCATCGAATCCTTCGTAGTCCACCTTCATCTCCTCGCCCTCGAGTTGCGCGCTGATGCCACCGACGAAGACGATGGCGTCGGCCTTCGCCGCGGCGGCGACCGCCGGCTTCATCTCGAGCAGCGGATCAGGCGTCTGCCATTGCAACGCGACGCGCACCGGACCGTCGCCCTGGAAATACTCGAGGGTGATCGGCAGATTGGCATTTTCCGACAAATGCCGGGTGATGGTCCGGGTCTTCTCCCCGGGCGTCCAGGCATCGATCAGCGTTTCGCCGCCCACGATCAGGCGCACCCCGCCGTTCGCCTTCACCGCCAGCGTGTAGTCCCCGCCCAGCGTCGTGAGCAGGCGTCCCTGCCACCGCACCGACATGTTCTGCGCGGGCAGCCCGGCCGGCACCGGCCGCGCGCTGAAATCGAGATCGATGGGGCGGTCGCGATGATGCGCCACCGGCTCGCCGCGAAGATCACGGTTCGGGAAGTAATCCCCCACCAGCCCGGTGTAACCTTCGCTCTGCAGGGCGGTCCGCGGAATATCGCGCATCCCCGTCGGCTGGTCCGCGTAATCGCAGCCGCGCACGTAATCAACCTCGACGCCGGAGCCGAGCGCGGCCTTCAGTCCCGCCAGCACCGAAACCGGCGCGCTGGGATGGCCGTTGTAATTCCCCACCAGCACCTCGTCGGACGAGGCGTTCGGCCCGATCACGGCGATGCGATGCAGCCGCGCGGGATCGAGCGGAAGCGTGCCGTCGTTCTTCAGGAGCACCATCGCCTCGTCGGCGGCCCGTCGCGCCACGGCCGCGTGCTGCGGCGTGTTGTTTTTCGCGGGCGCGATGCGCGAATACGGCACCATCGACGGCGGATCGAAGAATCCCAGCCGGAACATCGTCCGCAGCAGTTTTCCGAGTTGCCGGTCCACCACCGCCTCGCTGATCAGCCCGCGACGAACCGCCTCCGCGAGCATCGGCGGGTTGTCGCCACACCGCACACAAAGCCCCGCCTTGATCGAGATCGCCTCCGCCTCGGCATCGTCGCGCGCGATGTGATACGTGCGGCTGAGATCGGCGATCGCCCCGCAGTCGGAGGTCACGTGGCCGTCGAATCCCCAGCGGTCCAGCAGTCCATACAGGAGCGGGTTCACCGCGCACGGTTTCCCGTACAGCGAGTTGTAGGCGGTCATGACGGCCTCGACATGCGCCTCGCGGACGAGCGCCTCGAAGGCCGGGAGGTACGTCTCGTACAGGTCCGCCTCCGGTGGCTGGGCGTTGAAGATGTGGCGCAGCGGTTCGGGACCGCTGTGCACGGCGAAATGCTTCGCGCACGCCGCCGCCTGGAGGTAATGGGGATCGTCACCCTGCAGGCCGCGCACGAACGCGACTCCGAGGCGGCTGGTCAGGAACGGATCCTCGCCGTACGTCTCCTGGCCGCGACCCCACCGCGGGTCCCGGAAAATGTTTATGTTCGGGCTCCAGAACGTCAGGCCGTAGTAGCGCTGTCCGGCGTGTGCGCCCGCCCCGTTGTACTTGGCCCGGGCCTCCGTGCCGATGATGCCCGCAATCTGGTGCATCAACGGCTCGTCCCACATGGCCGCCATCGCGATCGCCTGCGGGAAAACCGTGGCGTCACCGGCGCGCGCCACGCCATGCAGCGCCTCGTTCCACCAGTCGTACTTCGGGATGCCCAGCCGCGGCACGCCGGGCGTGGTGTTCATCATCTCGGCCGCCTTCTCGTCGAGGGTCATCCGTGAAACCAGGTCGTGGACCCGCGTTTCGATTGGCTGGCTCGGATCCAGATAGGGCGGCGGCGAACCCGCGGCGAGCGCGGTGGCGGCCAGCAAAACGAGTCCGACGGTGACAAAGGTAAGTTTCGGGAGGGGCATGGAAATTCGCGACGGGGTTCGGCGAGCGGGGAAGACCGCAACCGTGTGCAACCCGAGGCATTAGTGCAACCTTTGGCCCCCGATAGCGGCGGGACCACGCGTCACCGGGGCGAAGACGAGATCGTGTCCGTCGCGCGCAACGGCCGCGCCCTCTGCCCGCTGATCGCCGCGAGGTGTGGGCGCTTTCACGTGCAACGCGATGCGCGCACAAACCGCGAGCAGATCGTGTGCGACGACGGCCGCCCCCTGTCATCTACCACCGACCTTGGCCTGCCGCCTGCGATAACAGGCGCCACCCGCCACATCGCCGGACAAAGCGACGCCATGAGCCCGGAGGCCTTCGAAGCCGAGATTGTCGCCGCGGTGTCGTCTCACCCGTCGCCCGTCCAGCCATGAACGTCCTCCTGAGGCGCGGCCTCGCGGGCGGCAGCGGAGGTTGCGGCAACGCGTCGCCATCTGGGGTGTGGCGGCAACGGTGCTCGTTGCCCCGACGCGTCGGTCTCCTGGAACGCGGTGGCGGAGGCGGCGACCGCCGAATGGAACGACGCCATCACCCGCTCCCGGATCGTCGCGACCACGGTCACGACCACCACGGCGCGGATCCGCGACGGATTACCGCCGGGTCGGACGAGGAACGCCGGGCCGCGCCGACCACATCTCTCGCTTGCCGACTCCCGGCCGGACCCTCAGCGTCGGGGCGTTCATGGCCTTCCCGAATCCTCCCGCCCGCCTCTCCGCGCAGACCCTTCGCGCGGCGGAGCTCGAGACCAACCGCGCCGACGCCCTGCTCCGGATCTACACCTGGATGCACCTGGCCCGCACGGCCGACAATCGGATCCTCGAACTTTTCCGCCAGGGATTGATCCGCGGAACCGTGACCGGCGGGCAGGGCAACGAGGGATTGATCGTCCCGCTGGCCCTGCAAGCGGACAAATCCCTCGACGTCGTTTCGTTCACGCACCGCGATCTCGCCGGACACCTGATCTGGGGCGGCCACCTGTGCCAGCACCTCAACCAGTACTTCGCCAATGCGGACAGCCCGACGAAGGCGCGCGAGGGGAATATCCATCATGGCGACCCCGCGCACCGGTCGCTGCCGATGATCAGCCATCTCGGGACCATGCTGTCGAACGTCGCTGGCACGACGGACTCGCAGCGGCGCCTCGGCCGGGCCGCGGTCGGGTTCGCGTTTTTTGGCGACGGCGGTTCGAGCACCGGCGACATCCACGAGACCATGAATCTCGCCTCGCTGCTTTCGATTCCGGTCGTGTTCGTGATCGAGAACAACGGCTATGCCTACTCGACGCCGACCTGTGAGCAGTTCGCCGCGGGCACCGAACTGTGGCGTCGCGCCGCCGGGTACGGAATGGAGGCGCTCGTGGTCGACGCCACCGATATCGAGGAGTCCGTTCGCAAGCTGGGAACCGTCATCGATCGCGTGCGCTCGACCGGCCGGCCGATGCTGGTCGAGGCCCGGACGCTGCGGCTCCGTGGCCATGCGGCGTACGATACCTGCAACTATCTGCGGCCGGGCGAAAACGAGGACTTCTTCGCCCGCGATCCCCTGCCGCGTTTTCGCGCCAAACTCGTCGCCGAAATCGGGGCCGGCCCGGTCGAGGCCGCGGAAGCGGAGCTCGACGCCTATCTCGAGGCCTGCGTCAAGATCGCCCTCGCGACCCCGCGACCCAGTCCGGATGGGATGGAGGCGGACCTGTTCGCGCCGCCCGCCGCCCCGCTGCCGTGGCGCGCCACCCCCGACGCGCCGGTCCAGTTGAATCTCGCCCAGGCGCTGAATCTCGGCCTGCAGAAAATTCTCCGGGAACGCCCCGAGTCCCTGATCCTCGGGCAGGACATCGCGACCTACGGCGGAGCCTTCAAGGTGACGGAAGGGCTGCTGAACGAGTTCGGACGCCCCCGCGTGCTCAACACTCCCCTGGCGGAAAGCGCGTGCACCGGCTACGCCATCGGCCTGGCGCTGAACGGCCACCGGCCGATCGAGGAGTTCCAGTTCGCCGACTTCGCCACCGAGGCGGCCACGCAGATCACGCTGAATGCCGCGACGATGCACTTCCGTTCGGGCGCCGCCTGCCCGCTGGTGCTGCGGCTTCCGACCGGCGGCGGCCTGATCCTCGGCTCGTTCCATTCCCAGGAACTCGACTCGTTCTTCCTCGCCATGCCGGGCCTGAAGGCGCTGTACCCGAGCACCCCGCAGGACGCGTTCAACGCCCTGCTCGCCGCCTACGAGGACAACAACCCCGTGCTGCTCTTCGAGCACAAGGGACTCTACCGGCGCGGTCGCTCCGATGTCGCCTGGGATCCGAACTACCGCGAGGTCTGGCAGCCGAAGCGGCTGGCGCAGGGCGAGTTCGCGACCTTCGTCACGTACGGGGAAATGGTTCACCTCGCCACCGAGGCGGCGGCGTATTTTGCGGAAGAATACGAGACGACCTTCGACCTGTTTGACCTGCGTGCGCTCGCCCCGCTGAGGCTCGACGCGATCGAGGCCTCACTCGCCCGGACCGGGCGGTTGATCGTCCTGCACGAGGGACGCCGGACGCATGGTTTTGGCGCCGAACTCGTTTCCCGCCTCACGGAACGCCACTTCGCCGCCCTGAAGGCGCCTCCGCTCCGGATCGCGTCGCTCGACCTGCCGGTCCCGTTTGCGCCGGAACTCGAACACGCGTTTCGCCCCACGAAAGACAAGATCATCGTCGCGATCGCGACGTGGATGGGCTGAGAGCCACCGCGATGCCACATCCAACTCACCGGAAACGAGCGCTTGCGCGCCCTCGCTGGGCGGCCATCCGGTTGTTGGCGATGGACGTCGATGGCGTGTTGACCGACGGGACCGTGCTGATCTCCGCCGACGGCACGGAAGCAAAGTCGTTCTCGATCCTCGACGGCCATGGCCTGAAGCAACTCGAGAAGGCGGGCGTGATGGTCGCCTGGATCAGCGGCCGCAACTCCGGCGCCACCACCGTGCGCGCCGGGGAATTGAAAATTCCGCGCGTCGTGCAGGGCCGGAACGACAAGCTCACGGTGCTGACGGGCCTCGCGGGCGAGTTGGGGATTCCCGCCGACGCCTGCGCCTACATGGGCGACGACGTGATCGACGCGCCCGCGATCCGCTGGGCTGGCGTCGGCATCGCGCCGCCCGGCGCCATGCCGGCGGCGCTCGCCGCGGCCGATTACGTCACCACGCGACCGGCCGGACGGGGTGCGGTCCGCGAAGTTTGCGATCTGCTGCTCGACGCCCGCTCCGCTGTCTCCCGGAACAAGCCTTCCCCCCGGCGAACCAACCGGCAATGAAGCTGCGCTTCCTCGCCCTCTGCTGCGCCGCGGCCTGGTCCGCCGGGTCATCCCCGGCCGCACCGCCGCCGGCTGCCTCCCCCACGAAGAGTCCGGCCGACGCATCGACCCCGACGATCGAGGTCGGACATGCGGCGGGCTGGGAGTTTCCCATCTTCACGGACAAGGAAGGTTACCATGTCCTGACCCTGCGCGGCGCCCAGGCCGAGATCATCAGCGCCGACCAGGTCAATGTAACGGATTTCAGCGCATTCGTGTTTTCAGGTGATGCCTCCGAGCGCGTCGAAACCGTCCTCCTCAGCCCGCAGGCGACGTTCTATCCCAAGCTTTACCGCGCCACGGGCGACAGTCCCGTCCGGCTGATTCACGACGATATCGAGGTGACCGGGCGGGGCTGGACGTACGACCACAACACCAAAAAGGTTTCCCTCGCGCACGACGTCCGCGTTACGTTCCACGCCCAACTCAGCGACATCCTGAAATGACCTTCCGCGCCGCGCTTCTGTTGTTCGCCGCCGCCTTCGTGCTCGCGGGGGTTCATGCTGCCGAAGAATCGCCGCCCACGGTCATTTCCAGCGACAGCGGCGAGATGGTGAGCAGCGACAACGAGACCACCTTCACGTTTCGCAATCACGTCGTGGTCACCGGAACGAACATCCGGATCACGTGCGACCAGCTCGTCGTCGTCGCCAACCGCACCGGCGACACCAAGGCGACGATCGGGCGGCAGGACCGTTTCAAGTCGCTCGTCGCCACCGGACATGTCCGCATCGTGCAAAGCGACCGCGAAGCCGTATGCGAACGCGCCGAGGTTTTCCCTGGCGAGGACAAGGTCGTGCTGACGGGAAATCCGAGTGTTCGCAGCCTCGACGGCCAGTACCGCGCCGACGGTCCGCGGCTCGTCCTCTACCGCGGGCAGCGGCGCGCCGTCATCGAGGGCGGCCCGACCGAGCGGGCCCGCATCACGCTGCCACCGCTCAAGGACTTGGGCTACGGCAAGGAACTCGAAAAGGAACCGAAGACTCCCGAGCACGAAGCGACGCCGGCGCCGCAGAAATGAGCACCCCCGCGCCGACCATTTCGGAGATTCACACCGCCGGGCTCGTCAAGACCTTCGGTTCGCGGACCGTCGTCGACGGCGTCGACCTGCGTTTCCGAGCGGGTGAGATCGTGGGACTGTTGGGCCCCAATGGCGCCGGCAAGACGACCACCTTCTACATGATCGTCGGCCTGATCGCGGCCACGGCGGGCCACGTGAACCTGGACGGGAGGGACATCACGCGATTGCGGATGCACCAGCGCGCCCGCCGCGGGATTGGATACCTGCCACAGGAGCCGTCCGTCTTCCGCAAGCTGTCGGTCGAGGAAAACATCCGCGCGATCGTCGAGGCCACGGGGGTGCCGCGCCGCGAGCGACGCCAGCGCGTCGACTCGCACCTCGCCGAACTGCACCTGACGCACGTCGCGCGGCAGAAAGCGTACACCTTGTCCGGCGGCGAACGGCGGCGGCTGGAAATTGCGCGCGCCCTCGTCACGCGGCCGAAGTTCCTCCTGATGGACGAGCCGTTTGCCGCGATCGACCCGATCTCCGTGGCCGAGGTCCAGAAGATGATCCTCCAGTTGAAATCACGCGGCATCGGCGTCGTGGTCACCGATCACAACGTCCGGGAAACGCTCCGGATCGTCGACCGCGCCTACCTCATCCACCAGGGCAAGGTGCTGACGGAGGGCACGGGCGAATTCCTCATTCGGGACGAACAGGCCCGCAAGTTCTACCTCGGCGAGAGCTTCAACCTCTAGGCGGCTGGTTGGGCGGCCAGTCCCTGGGCCGCCTCGATCCGGCTATCCCCGATCGATAATCCTTCGCCTCTCACTCGCTCCTTAACCTCGATTGCGCACAGTCGACTCGCACCGTCCGCCACCCTACCCTGTCCTCGCGCGAAACCCGGCGAAAACCTCATGCAAAAATCAATCCACGGTATCACCGTAGCCCATTTTTTTGCGACCTACCGCGACAAGCTGAAGATGGAGCTCGTCGTCGGTGAAAACGGCATGCACCGGCTGATTCACGAGGGCAGCATCAACCGCCCGGCCCTCGCGCTCACCGGGTTCTTCAAGTATTTCGCCAACAAACGCGTCCAGGTCCTCGGCGCCGCGGAAATGACCTACCTGAAGACCCGCTCGCAGCGGGAGCAGATCACGATCTTCCAGCAGATGGTGCGGCGCGGCATCCCGTGCATCGTGCTCACGCGCAATTACAATCCGACCCACCCGATGCTGGCGGTCGCCGAGGAAATGAAGCTGCCGATCATCCGGACGCCGATGATCACCATGAACTGGATCAACCTGGCCACGCTCGCGATCGACAACGAATTCGCGCCCGCCGGCACCGAGCACGCCACCACCCTCGACATCAAGGGCGTCGGCGTGATGCTCCGCGGCGATTCCGGCGTGGGCAAGAGCGAGTGCGCCCTGGCCCTGATCGAACGCGGTCACTCCCTCGTCGCCGACGATCTGACCGTGATCAAGCTGCTCGACGAACGCGAGCTGATGGCCTCGAGCCGGCCGCTCAACCGCGGGTACATGGAATGCCGCGGCATCGGCATCATCAACGTCGGCGAAATGTTCGGCATCAAGTCCGTCCGGCTCGAGAAGCGCATCGACATGGTCGTGTCGCTCCGGGAGTGGACGCCCGACGTGATCGAGGAGCGGACCGGTCTGGAGGAAAACTATTACGAGATCCTCGGGATCAAGCTGCCGCACATCGAGCTGTTCGTCCGGCCCGGCCGGGACATCGCACGGCTCGTCGAGGTCGCGGCGCTGACCCTCGCCTTGAAGAAGATGGGGCACGATCCGGCACGTGACTTCAATGACCGCCTGATCGCGTTCATGACCGCCCAGGCGAGCGAGCCGGCGCCGACGAAGATCAAACCCGTCGACCGCGAGGAGCGCACGCCCAGCGTCTGACCGCCGTTGGTCGCACGCCGGCCGCGCCGGCTTCCGCCCACCGACCGGGTTCCCCGCTGCGGATGACGCGTGAATTTGCTCTGGCCTTTCGCGGCGCGCCCTCGAAATTGCTGGGACCATGTCCAATCCGCGCGCCGACGGCCGGCCACCGAACCAACTCCGGACCATCACGTTCGAGGCCAACATTGCGCCTTACGCCACCGGCTCGGTTCTCACCTCCTTCGGTCAGACCCGCGTGATCTGCGCGGTCATGATCGAGCCGAACGTGCCGCTGTGGATGAAGCAGCAGAAGGTGCCCGGAGGCTGGCTGACCGCGGAGTACTCCATGCTGCCCTATTCGACGCTCGAACGGAAACAGCGCGACAGCACCCGCGGCAAGACCGATGGCCGGACGATCGAAATCCAGCGGCTGATCGGCCGCTCGCTGCGCGCCGTGGTCGACCTCCAGAAACTGGGCCAGAACACCCTTTGGATCGACTGCGACGTGCTCCAGGCCGACGGCGGCACCCGCACCGCCTCGATCACGGGCGCCTACCTCGCCGCCCGTCTCGCCGTCCAGAAGCTGCTCGATGAGAAGAAACTGGCGGAAAACCCGATCACCGACTCGGTCGCCGCGGTCAGCGCCGGCGTGTTTGCCGGCCAGGAGATGCTCGACCTCGCCTATGTCGAGGACAAGGACGCCGAGGTGGACTTCAACATTGTCATGACCGGTCGCGGCCAGTTCGTCGAAGTGCAGGGCAGCGGCGAGGAAGCGACGTTCACGCAGGAGCAACTGGACGGCCTCCTCACGCTGGCGAAGAAGGGCCTGAAGGAAATCACCTCGCTTCAGACCTCGTTCCTGACGAAGCAGCTCCTCGGACGATAGTGCGCCGGGAATAAGCGCCGGGTTCATGGTTCCGACGACGAACCTCCTGCCCCGTGCCGCATCCTGAACAGTCATTCCGCTGGAGTTGGAATCTCGCCGCCCCGCCGGCTGCGCTCTGGCCGCTGGTCTCGAACACCGATCGCTTCAACCGCGATTGCGGATTTCCGGCCGTCCGTCTCGTCCCGCCTGCGCCCGGGGCGAGACCGAACCCGGCCCGGCGGGTGTGGGCGCGCGTCGCGGGCGTGACGATCGAGTGGGATGAGAGCGCGTTCGAATGGGTGGCTCCCGAGCGATTCACCGTGGAGCGCCGGTACCGGCGGGGGCCGCTTGACCGGATGATCATCGCCTGCTTCGCCGAAGCGCTGCCCGGGGGCGGAACGCGCCTCACGTACCAAATGCGAATCACCCCCGCCGGATGGCTGGTGCGTCTCGCCATGCCATTGGCCGTGCGCTGGCGGCTCACCGCCGTGTTCGAGCGGGTTTTCCGGGAGTACGACCGCCTCGCGCTGGCAGGCGCGAGATCGCATGCGCTCGGGCGACCGAAACTCGCGCCCGGCGCGGTCGAGCGCCTCGACACAATCGCCCGCGCGTTGGTGAGCGAACAGCGGCAGCCATCTTCGTTGGTTGCCCGGTTGCAGGATCTCATCACCGACGGCGACGACCTCAATCTTGCGCGGATCCGGCCGTACGCGCAGGCCGAAGAGTGGAAATCCGATCGTCGCGAAACCCTGCACCTCTTCCTGCACGCGACCCGCGCCGGACTCCTCGACCTGAGCTGGGATCTGGTGTGCCCGCACTGCCGCGGGGCGAAACCAGGCCGTCACACCCTGTCTGACCTGCCTGCAATCGCCCGTTGCGACTCCTGCGACACGGATTTTGCCGCCAACTTCGAGCAGTCGGTCGAGCTCACGTTCGCACCTACCCCGTCAGTCCGCCGGGTCGAACGCCTTGAATACTGTGTCGGCGGTCCCCAGGTGACACCGCATGTCATCGCCCAGCTGGAGATTCCCCCCGGTGCCAGCCGGACCTTGCAGCTCACGGGTCAGCGCGGCCGATATCGGATCCGCGCCAAGGGAATCGCGGTTCAACCGACGTTTCGCGTCGCCAATGGGGGTCCATCCGCCCTGGACGTCTCGCTTGGACAACCCGCCGCGGCGGAGCCGCTGGTCGGCATCTCCGGCCATCTGACGATCACCAATCCCACCGGAGCGTCGCAATCTGCCATCGTCGAACATCTTTCCTGGACCGATCAGGCGACAACCGCCGCGGAAGTGACGGCCCTGCAGGTATTCCGCGATCTCTTTTCCCAGGAGGTTCTCCGGACCGGCGAGCAGATCAGCGCGGGAACGCTGACGATCGTGTTCACGGACCTGAAGGACTCGACCCAGCTTTATCGCGAGATCGGCGACGCACCGGCCTTCGGCCGGGTGCTCTCCCATTTCGAGGTCCTCAAATCCGCGGTGGCAAATGAAGGCGGAGCGATCGTCAAGACAATGGGCGATGCCGTCATGGCCGTGTTCACCCGACCGCTCCCCGCATTGCGAGCCATGCTGGCGGCAAAACGGCAACTCGCGAACGAACGTCGCCCGGATGATCCGGGAAACCCTGCGCTGATCCTGAAGGCCGGGATCCACGCCGGACCCTGTCTCGCGATGAATCAGAATGAACGGCTGGACTATTTTGGGAGCACGGTAAACGTCGCGGCCCGACTCTGCGGCCATTGCTCGGGAACCGACCTCCTGATCTCCCGCGCGGTGGCGGACGATCCCGAGGTCGCGGATTACCTCGCGACGGCGGAGGCACCGGCGACGCGGCCGGATGCCATTCAGCTCAAGGGGTTCGGGAACACGCGATTCGAGGTTTGTCGACTGAACCCCGATCGTTGACCGACCCTGGGTTACCGACCCCAGGGAACACGGTCCCGGGAGGTTTGACGTCGCTTTCATTGGAGACCAACTTCTCTCGCCACCGATGCCGACCGCCACCCGCATGCTTTGCCTTGCCGCCCTCGTCGCGGCAAATGTTCGGGCAGCCGACCTGCCGAAAGACTCACCCTTCGCCCAAGCCGGGCAGCCCGCGGCGTCAAACTCGATGGGGGGCTCGAATCTCGAGTTCGCCGGCGTAAGCAGCCTCGGGCCGAAAGTCATGATCAACCTGTACGACAAACAGGCGAAGCGTGGCTTCTGGGTCCAGGTGGGAAAAAGCGACGGCGCGGTAACGGTCGAAAACTACGACGATGCTCATGACGTCGTGGTCATCCGCGAAAACGGCATCGAGCGGACCCTGCCGCTGCGCCCGCCGAGTGCAGTCGAAAACGGCCCGGCGCCGACCGCCGTCCCGCTGCCGGCGGCGGCTCCGATGGTCGCGGCTCCGGCCGTGGCCGCAGCGCCTGCGCCCCCCCTTTCGCAGGCCCGCCAGGAGGAGGAGGCCCGCATGTTGGTCAGCGATCTCCTCGAAATCGGGATGGCCCAGCGCCGCGCGTACGAAGCGGCGCAGCGCAAGGCCGCCGCGGAAAAGGCGGGAACGCCGGTGCAACCGGCCGCGACTCCGTCAACCGCGCCCGGCGCTCCGGCCCAGCCGGCGGCCACGGCGACCACGAGCACACCGTCCGGCGGTTGAGCCGCGACCGGGCCTCCGGCGACGCCAGGGCCCAAGTTCGACGGGTGGCGGTTTGAATCTCAACGCACCCGCGTTCGCGATTCCGGAGCGCGATTCGCCGCGGGGAACCACCGTCCTATTCTGGTTTCACGCCCCAGCCGTAAACCCAGAAATCTAGCCGGCGGTCGATGCTGACATCCTTGAATCCCGCATGGGTCAGGAAGGCCTCGACCTCCGGTTTCGTCGAACACTTGGAAATCTGCGAAGGTCGCTCGTGTGGTTTGAATCTCAGCCGACTCTCCTCGAACACGGCCCAACCCCGCCCCGACGCGAGGTCAACGTTGTCGCAATAAAACCGGCCGCCCGGCTTCAATACGCGCATGGCTTCGAGCACGTAGTTGTACCGGTCCCATTCCTCGAGGTGCATGAACACGACCGTCGTGTACACGACGTCGACGCTGGCGTCCGGCACCGGATGGAGGTCGTACCCGGATATCTCCAGCAGCCGCGTGTTCGTCAGCCCGAGGAGGCGCCGGCCGGCGAGTCGCAGCATGTTCGCCGAGACATCGCACCCGATCCACTCCTTCACAAACGGGGACAGGACGCGACCGACCCGGCCGACCCCGCAGCCAATTTCGAGGAACACATCCTCCGCCTGGATGCCAACCGTCTGGCGCAGGATGTCCATCGTGTCTTCCGCATCGGCGTGAAACTTGTCCTCGTCCGTGTAGCCGGAAACGACGCAGTAGGCCGCCTCCTTCGAGTGCGAAAGCGAATTCCAGACTGATTTATAGTCGCCGCGCAGTTGGCTCATTCGCCGGGAGCCAACGGCCGGGCGTCGCCGCCGTCAAAAGCAAACCGAAGCACGACGGCGGGCGTGCTGCCATCCTTGACGACTCCTCGATCCGCCGCGCGAAAAACGCGCTTCCCGCGCCGCCAATTTGTTTCATGCTGCGGCAGATGCGCATTCTCATCACCGGAATCTGCGGGTTCGTGGGCGGTACGCTGGCCCGCGCCCTCGTGAATTCCGGCGCCGGCCACACGTTGGTGGGAATCGACAACTTCATCCGCCCGGGCAGCGAGAGTAACCGCGCCGAGCTGAAGGCGCTCGGCGTCCGCCTGTTTCACGGCGACCTCCGCGCGGCGAGCGACCTGGAAGCCGTGCCCGCCGTGGACTGGGTGATCGACGCCGCCGCGAACCCCAGCGTGCTCGCCGGAGTCGATGGCCGAACGAGCTCCCGCCAGCTCGTGGAGCACAATCTCGTCGGGACGGTGAACATGCTGGAGTTCTGCAAGGCGCACCGCGCCGGGTTCATCCTGCTGAGCACCAGCCGCGTGTATTCGATCGCCCCGCTCGCCTCCCTGCCCGTCGAAGGGCGCGACGGCGCTTTTCGTCTCGCGGCGGGCGCGCAACTTCCGGCCAGTGTGACGAGCGCAGGCGTGGCCGAAGCCTTTTCGACCCAGCCGCCCGTTTCGCTCTACGGCGCAACGAAGCTCGCCAGCGAGGCGCTGGCGCTCGAATACGGCGAGGCGTTCCGCCTGCCGGTGTTCATCAATCGTTGCGGCGTGCTCGCCGGCGCCGGCCAATTCGGCCGGCCCGACCAGGGAATCTTCGCCTACTGGATCAACTCGTGGCTCAGGCACCGGCCCCTCCGTTACATCGGCTTCGGGGGCACCGGCCATCAGGTCAGGGACTGCCTGCATCCCCGCGACCTTCTCCCGGCGCTGCAACGGCAGTTGACCGCGCCTTCCGTTTCGTCGGACGCCCGCGTGGCGAACTTCTCGGGCGGCAGCGCCTCTGCCATGTCGCTCCGTCAGCTCAGCGACTGGTGTGCATCGGAATTCGGACCGCACCCCGTCGGCGCCGACCCCGCGCCGCGCGCGTTCGACATTCCCTGGATGGTTCTCGACTCCGCCAGGGCGCAAAACCTGTGGAACTGGCAGCCGGCGACGCCGGTGCGGGAGATTCTGGGCGAGATCGCCGCCCACGCCCGACAGCACCCGGACTGGCTGGACCTGTCCGCCCCCATTTGAAGCAACGATGACGGCGCCCCTGCCCCCGCTGCGCTTGTTTTCGGTGGTGATTCCGGCCCGCGACGAGGAGGAATCCCTGCCTTCGACGATCGAGGACATCCACCGTACGTTCACGCGTGAGGGTGTCCCCCACGAACTCGTCGTCGTCGACGATGGCAGCAAGGACGGCACCTGGCGGCTGCTTCAGGAACTGAAAACCCAATATCCGACGCTGGCTCCGGTCCGGAACACGGGGCCCAATGGCTTCGGCCGCGCGGTGGTGTGCGGGCTCGACCATAGTCGTGGCGATGCCGTGGTGATCATGATGGCGGACGCCTCCGACGCCCCGGCCGACGCGGTGACGTACTGGCAACTGTTGAACGCAGGCCACGACTGCGCGTTCGGCAGCCGCTTCATGCCCGGCAGCGAAGTCATCGACTACCCGCGGCTGAAACTCTTCGTCAACCGGATCGCGAACTTCCTGGTGCGCGTGGGATTCAACATTCCGCTGAACGACACCACCAACGCCTTCAAGGCCTACCGCCGGACCGTGATCGACGGGTGCCGACCCTTCCTGGCGCCGCATTTCAACCTCACCGTGGAGTTGCCGCTGAAGGCGATCGTCCGTGGCTACACCTTTGCCGTGACCCCGATCTCGTGGCGGAACCGGAAATACGGGGTGGCCAAGCTCAAAATCAAGGAAATGGGCAGCCGGTATTTCTTCATCTGCGCCTACGTGTGGCTGGAGAAGTATTTCAGCCGGGGGGACTACCGGCGGAAATGACCCGCTCCGACGGTCGGCCGGGGTTCAGCCAAAAAACCTTGTTCCGGCCCGCCCAGACCATTGAGTTGAGCGCTCCCGCCGCCGCGCGGGCCAGCTCGTTCGTCGCTCCACCCACGTTCCAACACACTCTCCATGATCTACCTGCTCGGAGGTTCCGGTTATGTCGGCCACGCCTACCAGGCCCTGCTCACGCGCAAGGGCATTCCCTTCCGCAACCTGCGGCGTGCCGAAACCGATTACACGAACCGCGACGTCCTCATCGCCGCCCTCCGACGCGACCGGCCGGACTTCCTGATCAACGCCGCCGGGTACACGGGCAAACCCAACGTCGACGCGTGTGAACTGCACAAGCACGAATGTCTCTTCGGCAACGCCGTGCTGCCCGGGATCCTGGCTGACGCATGCGCCGAAGCGGGGATCCCCTGGGGCCACGTCTCGTCCGGCTGCATTTTCAGCGGAAGCCGTCCTGACGGCAGTGGGTTTCGGGAGGAAGACACCCCGAATTTCACCTTCCGGACGAACCACTGCTCGTTCTACAGCGGGACGAAGGCCCTCGGGGAGGAAGTACTCGCCAGGAAACCGAACGTCTACATCTGGCGCCTGCGCATCCCGTTCGACCAGGTCGACAATCCGCGCAATTACCTCACGAAGCTGATGCGCTACCAGCGGCTCCTGGAGGCGACGAATTCCATTTCGCAACTGGACGAGTTCGTCGCGTCCACGTTCGCCTGCTGGGAGAAGCGTATTCCGTTCGGCACCTACAACGTGACCAACCCCGGGGCGATCACGACGCACGAGGTCGTCGAGCTCATCCGGAAAAGCGGCGTCTGCCCGAAGGAATTCGTGTTCTTCAAGAACGAGGACGAGTTCATGCACGTCGCCGCGAAGACTCCGCGCTCAAACTGCGTGATGGACTCCGGCAAGCTGGCCGCGGCCGGCATCACCCTCACACCCGTGCGCGACGCCGTCACCGACGCGCTCCGCCGCTGGCAGCGGTCCTAACCGGCGCATTCGACATCCGACAGGCAACCCGGATAGAGCGGAATTCCACATGCAACTTCTCGTTACTGGCGGCTGCGGTTTCATCGGGTCGAATTTCATCCGGCAGCGGCTGCTGGAGCGGGGCTCGCCCCTCACGAAGCTCGTCAATCTCGACGCGCTGACCTACGCCGGCAACCCGGCGAATCTCGCCGACCTGGCGGCGGATCCGCGCTATGTGTTTGCGCATGGCAGCATCGGCGATGCGGACCTCGTCGCCCGGCTGCTGGCGGAGCATCAGATCGACGCCGTCGTCAACTTCGCGGCCGAATCGCATGTGGATCGCTCGATCGATTCCCCAGAGCCGTTCGTACAGACCAACGTCGTTGGGACGCTGCGGCTGCTGAACGCCGCCCGGCTCCACTGGACGAAGCTGCCGGAACCGCGCCAGAGCGCGTTTCGCTTCCTCCACGTGTCGACCGACGAGGTGTACGGCACGCTCGCGGCCGCCGAACCCGCTTTCACCGAGGAAACGCCGTTCGCCCCGAACTCGCCCTACGCGGCATCAAAGGCGGCCAGTGATCACCTCGTGCGCGCGTACCAGCATACCTTCAAGCTGCCGACGCTGACGACGAACTGCTCGAACAACTACGGTCCGTACCATTTCCCCGAGAAACTGATTCCGTTGATGATCCTCAACGCGCTCGAGGGGAAGCCGCTGCCGGTCTACGGCGACGGCATGCAGATTCGCGATTGGCTGTATGTGGAGGATCATGCCGCGGCAATCTGGCTCGTGCTGCAACGCGGCCGCGTGGGCGAGACCTATAACATCGGCGGCCTGAACGAGCAGCCGAACATCCGGATCGTCGAACAGATCTGCGCCCTTCTCGACCGCAAGTCGCCCCGCGCGGACGGCAAGCCGTACGCGACGCAGATCAGCTACGTGGCGGATCGCCCCGGCCACGACCGCCGGTACGCCATCGATTGCACCAAGCTTCAGCGCGAACTCGGCTGGAAACCCCGGGAGTCCTTCGCCACGGGGATTGAAAAGACGGTCGACTGGTACCTGCGCCACCGCGAATGGGCCGCGGACATCACGAGCAAGCGCTACGCCCGCGAGCGGCTGGGTGTCGGCTAATTGCTGGGCGGGGTCGCCTGACCCCGCCTGACTCGGTTGCCCGAATCGATGATTGCGGATTGAATCCGACCGCTTTGCCGGGCGAATTCAATCGAACCGCGAATCGACGCGAATAGCTATCGCCCCGGCGAATTCGGTCAAATTTCCCCGCTCAGCAAAACGCGACCGGGAATCCCAGGGGACCGAGCATTTCGATTTCACCCTGAATTCGCGTCTATTCGCGTTCATTCCCGGTTTCCCTAACCGCATGAATCCCGACGATAATTGCGGATTGCGGAATTCGGATTGCGGAATGAAAACGTCTGGTGGCCGCGTCGAGACGTGAGTCCCGGATGATGGCCGGCCCGTCCGTCGGTGCCGTTCTTCGCTTCCTGAACTTCATCCTTCCCCATCCTGTGTCCGCCAATCCGCCTTCCGCCGTCCACACTCCGCCGTCTGCCCGCAAGGGCATCATTCTCGCCGGCGGCTCCGGCACCCGGCTGTATCCCCTGACGATCGCGGTCAGCAAGCAACTGATGCCGGTGTATGACAAGCCGATGGTATATTATCCGCTCTCGGCGCTGATGCTCGCGGGCATCCGCGAGGTGCTGGTGATTTCGACGCCACAGGACCTGCCGCTGTTCGAGCGGCTGCTCGGCGACGGTCGCAATCTGGGCATGAAGCTCCGCTATGCCGCGCAGCCCCGTCCCGAGGGCCTCGCGCAGGCATTCCATATTGCCGAGGAGGTCGGATTCCTGCGGAACGAACCGGCGGCGCTGGTGCTCGGCGACAACCTGTTCTACGGCCACGATCTGGTTAAGTCCCTCGAACGGGCCAGCGCCCGCGGCGCCGGGGCGACGATCTTTGGCTATCACGTCGCCGATCCGAAAAGTTACGGTGTCGTGGAATTCGCCGCCGATGGCCGGGTGCTTTCGCTGGAGGAGAAGCCCGCCCAGCCGAAGTCGAACTACGCGATTCCGGGCATCTATTTCTACGATGGCGACGTCGTCGCGTTCTCCCGCCGGCTCAAACCGTCACCGCGTGGCGAACTCGAGATCACCGATCTCAACCGGCTTTATCTCGAGGCCGGCAAGCTCCACGTCGAGCTGCTCGGCCGCGGCACGGCGTGGCTCGACACCGGCACCCACGACTCGCTGCTCGATGCCGCGCAGTTCGTCCACGTCATCGAAAACCGGCAGGGCCTGAAGATCGCCTGCATCGAGGAGATCGCCTGGCGCCAAGGCTGGATCGATCGGGCGACGCTCGATGCCAACGTGGCGCGCCTCGGGAAATCGAGTTACGGCGCGTACCTGAAACAGATCGTGCAGGAAGAACCATGAACACGCTGGGACGCGGGGTCCCATCCGCGCCGGCGGTCATTGGCGGCCCAGGGACTGGCCGCCCTGCCACATACGTTCACGCGATCCCGGTAGGGCGCGGAGTCCCTTCCGCGCCAGCAGACAGCCCTGACCGATGCCCCGCATCAGTTTCATCGTTCCGCTCTACAACTGCCTGTCCCTGACCCAGGCGATGGTTGCGAGCCTGCAGGCGACGCTGCCGGCCGGGCTCGCGCACGAAATCATCCTGATTGATGATGGGAGCACCGACGGCACCCGCAACTGGCTGGGCACCGTCTCCCAACCGCCCTTCCGGGTCATCCTCAACGAGCGCAACCTCGGCTTTGCGGCGACCAACAACCGGGCGGCCGCGACCGCGGAAGGCGAGTTCCTCGTTCTCCTGAACAACGATCTCGTGCTCGAACCGCACTGGCTCGAGCCGATGCTGGCCGCGCATCGCTCGCTCGGCCGCCGGGCGGGGTTGGTCGGCAACGTGCAACGGGACGCCCGGACCGGCGAGATCGACCACGCCGGGATCATCTTCAACCGAAAGGCGAAACCAGAGCACGACCGGCGCACGCCTCCATGGCTGGCGCGCACCTTCGCCCCGGTTCGGCGCGTGCCGGCGGTCACCGCCGCCTGCGTGCTCATCTCGACCGCCCGCTGGCGGCAGCTCGGGGGATTCGACGAGCAGTACGTGAACGGAGGCGAAGACGTTGATCTGTGCTTCCGGGCCCGTGCCGCCGGGTGCGTCAACGCTGTCGCGTTGCGCAGCGTCGTGCGACACCACATCAGTTCCTCGGCCGGACGGAAGCTGCGCGACGAGGCAAACTCGGAGCGGCTCGCGCGCCGCTGGCGGAGTGAATTCATCCGCGCCGCTTCGCGCGACTGGTGTCGCGAGTACGTGGAGGCAATTGAAGTCGAGCCCCGGGATTATGATGCCGGGCTCGCACGACGACTCTGGCTCCACGCGATCGGTCTCAGCCAGCGCCCGCCGCCAGAAGCCGCCGCCGCGCTTGGTGACGCGCTCGAGCTCGAATTCGTCCGCTGGCAAGCCCTGCGCGACCGCGGCTGATCACGGTTCGCCCCGCGCCGGAACCATCCCGCGCTAGCTAGGGCGCGCCCGAGATCCCCGCGATCTCCGCCTCGGTCAAGCGCCCGCTCCGGACGACGTCGCGAACGACGGATTGCGGCCGCCGATTGATCGCGAGGAACATCCGGCCGATGTATTCGCCGATCATGCCGAGCATCACCAGTTGGGTGCCGGAGAAAATCAGCAACGCCGCCATGAGCCAGCCCCACCCGTAACTCGGCCCCCGATCATTCCACCACAACCAGCCGACCACGCCGAGCGACCCCACCCCGAGCGCGGCCACGATCAGCCCGAGCACGGTCGCGACGCGGAGGGGAAGGACCGAGAAGTTGATCCAGGCGCTCATCCAAAGTCGGATCAGCCGGCGGATGGTGTACGTGCTGTCTCCCGCCTGCCGCGCCTCGTGGCGGACGGTGATGGATCCAATCCGCTGCGTGACCTGCAGCAGCAAACCGTCGATGTACGGATACGGGCCCGGATAGGCCACGACCTGCCGCGCCACGAACGCGCTCACGCACCGGAAGCTCGAAAGATAGAAACCCGTGGGCTTGTCGAGCGCCCAGTCCGTGACCCGGTTGGTGAACCAGCTGCCGATGTTCCGCCACGCGGCATGCTGCTTCTCGTCGTAATGTCCAAAGACGACGTCAAGCGCGTGCGCCTGCGCGTGCTGCCACAGCCGCACCGCTTCGGCCGGCGGGTTCTGCCCGTCGTCGTCGAGGTTCACGATGTAGGCCCCGCGGGCGTGCCGCCAGCCGGTCAGGACCGCGTTGTGTTCGCCGAAATTGCGAGCGTGCTCGACGAGCGTGATCGGCACGCGGGACGATCGCACCAGCTCCCGGCAGACAGCGCTCGTGTTGTCCGTGCTGCCGTCGTTGACCAGCACGATCTCGTGTCCGCCATCGACCGTCAGTGCCTCGATCTCGCGAACGACGGTCGCGATCGTGTCGGCACTGAAGTAAAGGGGTATGACGAACGACAGGGCTGGACCCGGCATCGGACGTACCAATGGCGGAATGCTCCGCCGACGGAAAGGCTGAAAAAAGAACCGCCATCTGACGACGGATTTTCCCGACCGCAGCAGGTCCGCGCCCGCGAAGCTCCGAAGCTCTCGAAAACCGGCGAAGGATTCGCCGCCGGTAGGGCGCGGAGTGGGAGCTCCTCACCGCATGGGTGACACTTTCTCCTCACCGCATGGGTGACATTTTTGAATGGGAGGGGTGCTGGGGAGGGAGCGATCAGCTCCCTCCCTGCGAGTCTCTAAATTAAGATT